>JAGNRX010000059.1 GCA_017988355.1 Bacteroidales bacterium
GCTTAGAAGCGATTATAAACCTATCTCTTCCGAATAAGTCTTTTTTTATTTCGGGATTTAGTTGAGAAAACAATTCAGAAGTTTCCTTAGCTAAGTTTTCATTGATTTCAAGATATATCTTTCCTTTGGGTTTAAGGTTGGTCTTTGCAAATTCAGCTATTGATTTATAGAAAATTAATGCTTCATTGTTTTCTACAAACAGAGCAGTGTGAGGTTCGTAGTTTAGAACGTTATTTTTCATCAAAGGCTTTTCGTTTTCCATAACATAAGGAGGATTAGAAACAATTATATCAAACTCAATGTTTGTGAACGAAGGGTTTAGAATGTCTTTTTTCTGAATATCTATTTCTAAATTTAGTCTTTTAGAGTTGTCCTTTGTTTGCTCTATTGCTTCATCTTCTATATCAAAAGCATATATCTTGCTTTGAGGGATATTATTTTTGAGAGCTAAAGCAATTGCACCACTTCCACAGCCTAAGTCAGCAATCACTAAGTCATTTCTATCTTTATTCTCTTTAATTATTAAATCAACTAATTCTTCTGTTTCTGGTCTTGGGATTAGTACTTTTTGATTAAGAAGTATTTCTAAATCATAAAATATAGTTTTACCTATAATATATTGAAGAGGCTTTTCTTTCTTTAGATCCTTGATTGCAAAGTTTAGTTTAAGAAGATCGGATTCTAAAACAGTAGTTTGAGGTTCAATGCTTTGTTTTATTGAGTCAAGTCCTGTAAAATGCTCAATTAATAGGGTTATCATAGACCTTATTTCATTTTCTGAATAAATATCCTTTAACTCCTTTTGAGCAAATGTTTTTATATCTCTAATCCTATTTGAAGCTATCCTCATTTCTAATTTTTTTGCAAAGATATATACATTTTTACTTATCACTGATTTTACTTCTTCCTATTTTGGGAAAAATGCTTAAATTTGTAAACTTATTACTATACTATGAAAGAAGAACTAAATATTAGAAGATGTATTGAACTGGCTGCTTTGGGAGCAGGAAATGTTAGTCCTAATCCAATGGTTGGAGCTTTGGTTATTTATAAGGATGAGATTATTGGTGAGGGTTATCATAAGGCTTATGGTTTGCCCCATGCTGAACCAAATGCCATTAATTCTGTTAAAGATAAGGCTTTGCTCAAGGATTCTGTTCTTTATGTTAATCTTGAACCTTGCTCACATTGGGGAAAAACTCCCCCTTGTGCTGATTTAATTGTTGGTAGTGGAATTAGAAAAGTGGTTTTATCAAATACTGATCCAAATCCTAAGGTTTCTGGAGGTGGCATTAAGATTTTGAGAGATGCAGGTATAGAGGTTATCACCGGGGTTTTGGAAAAAGAAGGTAGGGAATTAAATAAGAGGTTTCTTTCTCGACATGAAAAGAATCGTCCTTATATTATTTTAAAATGGGCTCAAACCTTAGATGGATTTATGGATATTGATAGAAGAGAGGGCTGTATAGAGCCTTATTGGATTACTAATGATGCATTAAAGATATGGGTACACAAGCAAAGGTCTTTGGAAGATTGCATTTTTGTTGGTAAAAATACTATTATTAATGATAATCCGAGACTTAATGTTCGTCATTATTATGGAAGAAATCCTATTCGCATGACTATTGATAAGGAGTTAAGCATTCCGAAGGATAGTTTTTTTATGGATAATACTCAAAAGACTATTGTTTTTAATTCAAAGAAGGATTTTCTAGATGGTGAAACTACTTATGTTAAACTGGATTTTGAAAAAGATGTTCTTGATCAAATCATACATTATATATATAGCGAAATTAAAGCTTCTTCTCTGATTGTTGAGGGAGGTAGATTTAGTTTGGTTGAATTTATTAATAAAAACCTATGGGATGAAGCTAATGTTTTGATTGGTAATCGGTTTTTCATCAAGGGTCTTCTTTCTCCTAAGAATATGTTGGAAGGAAAGCCAATGGAAAAGATTTTATTTGGAGAGGATTTTATTGAGAAATACACTAATATTTAGTTTTTATGCTTGATGATACATTCTTGACTATTGAAGAGAAGTCTGAAGGGATTTATAAGGAAAAGGGGAGTAAGTTTATTTCTTTTGCTTATCCTGTTAGAGATTTAGACGAGATTAAGGATATTATAAAAGATATTAAGAAAGAGTATTTTGATGCTCGCCACCATTGTTATGCTTATATTTTAGGACACGATAAATCTGTTTTTAGAATGAATGATGATGGTGAACCTTCTTCAACAGGAGGGAAACCTATTTATGGTCAATTGCTTTCTAAGGATTTAACAAATGTTTTAGTTGTAGTTGTTAGGTATTTTGGAGGAGTGAAATTGGGAGTTGGTGGACTAATTCAAGCATATAAGCAAGCGGCTCTTGATGCTTTGGAAAACGCAATCATTATTGAGAAAACTGTTGATGAAGTTTATGGAGTTAGCTTTGATTATGTTCTTATGAATGATGTTATGAGGGTTATGAAAGAAAATGATTTGAGGCAAATGAACCATAGGTTTGAGAATGATTGTTATATGGAGTTTGTTGTTAGGAAATCCAATTCGATAAGGGTGGTTGATAGTTTAAATTTGGTAGAAGGAATTAGGGTTGAGTTTTTAAGGGTTGAATAAGTGGAGATGATATTAACATTTGAAAATAATATAAAGTTTGGCAAGAGAAACTTCTTAGCCTACTCCATAAATATATAAGAGTTGTTGTATTATCTTGTTGAAAAGATCTCTAAAATTTATGGTAATTAATTTTTTTTATTCATAATTAATTATTACATTGCTCCCATAATTAGATCTGTTAATAAAACTGTTGATAACTATCTATATTTGCATATATTTGGCTCCTTATCCTTTTTGGGGATGTCTTAGAACAAAAACTCGATATGATAAATATCTGAATAAATCAAGGGAAAATAAAAAATTATTTGTTGATGATAATTTATAATTTTGAAAATCTAAATAGAATACTGTTTATATATATTATTTACCATTATTTTTTAACAAAACTACAATGCAAAAAGGACATGACGAAGTATGGAGTAATTGTTTACAGATTATTAAAGATAATCTGGGGAACGAATTCCTATACAAAACTTGGTTTGAACCAATTCGTCCACTAAAACTCGAAAGTAATGTATTGACAATTCAAGTACCTAGTCAATATTTTTGTGAATTCTTAGAAGAACACTATGTTAACCTGCTTAAAAAAACAATAAGAAGAGAAATAGGTAAGGGTGCTATGCTTCAATATAGTATAGTTTTAGATTCTCAATCTCACTATGCTTCAATTCAACCATCAGAAGATAAATATGCAACTGCAAACTATCCAGTCAATGTACCATTAAATATTAATTCTTCTCCAACTAAAGATTTTCCGAATCCTTTTATTCTTCCAGGTTTAAAGAAGATTAAAATTAATTCTCAGCTTAATGAAAATCTTTCATTTGATAATTTTATTGAAGGAGATTGCAATCGCTTAGCTCGAAGTGCTGGTTATGCTATTGCTCAAAATCCTGGAAAAACTTCTTTTAATCCCTTCTTCATATATTCTGGAGTTGGATTAGGAAAAACTCATCTTGCCCACGCAATAGGACTTGAAACAAAAAAGAATTTTCCTGACAAAATAGTGCTTTATGTTTCTGCTGAGCAATTCGTTCATCAATACACTGATTCTTGCAAAAATAACTCGCGAAATGATTTTCTTCAATTCTATCAGATGATAGACCTATTAATTATTGACGATATTCAAATCTTTGCAAAGAAAAATGGAACACAAGACATATTCTTCCAAATATTTAATACACTTCACACATCTGGCAAACAAATAATTATTACTTCTGACAAAACTCCTGCCGAGTTATGCGATTTTGAACAAAGAGTGATTTCACGTTTAAAGTGGGGACTTAGTGCAGATCTTCAATCACCAGATACAAACACTAAAATAAAAATCTTAAAAAGTAAATTATATAAAGATGGTATTGAAATGACAGATGATATTGTTGAGTATCTTGCATATAATATCAGCACAAGCATTAGAGAGTTGGAGGGAGCTTTAATTTCTCTTTTAGCACAGTCATCTTTCAATAAGAAAATAATTACAATTGAGCTTGCTTCTGAAATGATTGACAAGTTCATTCGAAGTAATGTTAGAGAGGTTTCAATTGAATATATTCAAAAAGTTGTTTTCGATTATTTCAATATTCCTATTGCAAAAATACAATCACTAACAAGGAAAAGAGAAATTGTTCAAGCCAGACAGCTCGCAATGTATTTCTCGAAGAAACATACTAAAAACTCACTAGCTATTATTGGTTCCAAATGTGGGAATAAAGACCACGCAACAGTTCTTCATGCATGTAAAGCAGTTAAAAATCTATACAATACTGATAAAAAATATAAAGCTTGGGTTGATGACCTTGAAAAAAGAATAGCAAATTAAAAAATGGTTAGTTAAAAGATTATGCATTAGTGTATAGTCTTTTTTCTTTTATATATAATTGGGAGTTATATCAGAAATCATTACTTTTGCATCGTTTTAAATATATAAAAAAAAGAAAAGGATGAATATTACATTTCAGATATTAACATTTTTAGGAGGATTGGGTTTATTCCTTTATGGGATGAAAACAATGAGTGATTCTTTACAAAGAATGACAGGCGACAAGCTAAGGAACTTCCTTTCCAAGATGACTTCAAATAGGTTTAAAGGAATATTAACAGGTGTAGGGATAACTTCAATAATACAATCCTCATCAGCTACAACCGTTATGGTTGTTAGTTTTGTTAATGCTGGTGCTCTAACTTTAGCAGGTGCTGTTACTGTTATTATGGGAGCAAACATTGGAACAACTGTTACTGCTTGGGTTGTTTCTTTACTTGGTTTCCAGTTTAGTATTTCTGAATACATACTACCGATAATAGCAATTGCAACTCCTTTATTATTTATTAAATCTAAAGAAAACATAGGCCAATTCTTAATAGGTTTTGGTCTTTTGTTTTTTGGTTTACAAATGATAACAAATAATGTACCTGACTTTACTGAGGCTAAATATGTTGGGGTTTTAGACTTTATTGCAAATATGTCTAATTATGGATTCTTTTCAATACTCTTATTTGTACTTATAGGTACAATTCTAACTTTTATAGTCCAATCCTCTTCAGCAATGATGGCTGTAACGCTTGTTATGTGTTTAAAGGGGTTAATTACTTTTGAAATGGGAGCAGCATTGGTTTTGGGAGAAAATATTGGTACAACTATTACTGCAAACTTAGCTGCAGCGGTTGCCAACAAAACAGCAAAGCAGGCTGCAAGGGCTCACTTAATATTTAATGTTATTGGAGTTATTTGGATACTACTTCTTTTTAATCAAGTTCTTTATGGAATTGATAAATTTTCTGTTTTTATTGGAATTGGTTCTCCATTAGCTAATGTAGCTGCAATACCTGTTTCACTTGCAATCTTCCATAGTTTCTTTAATATTTCAAACTCCTTACTTTTAGTGTGGTTTATTCCTCAAATTATTAAGATTGTGGAGAGGATGGTTCCAATTCATAAGGATGCTGATGAAGAGTTCCGCCTTAAATTTATCCCTTCAGGTTATATGTCTGCAGGTGAACTAACAATTGAACCAGCAAAAAGAGAAATAGAAACCTTCTCTAAAAGGGTATTGAAAATGTTTGATATGCTTATTGAACTAAGGATTACAAAGGACGATAAGAAGTTTAAAGAAATTTTTGAAAGAGTTCTTAAATATGAGGATATAACCGATAGGATGGAGGTTGAGATTGCAAATTATTTAACTAAAGCATCAGAGCATGATTTAAGTCATAGGGCTTCAATGTATATTAGTTCTATGTTGAGAATTGTTGATAATCTTGAAAGCATTGGAGATAGTTGTAATCAAATTGCAATAACACTTGATTCTAAAAAGCAATCAGGTATTTCCTTTGGGCCAGATTTGACAAAGAAACTTGATATAATGTTTGATTATGTTCGTGAAGCATTGGTTTTAATGGATGAGAATTTACAATCAAATTATGTTGAAATTACTGCAGATAATGCAAATGAGCTTGAAACAAAAATCAATGCATATAGAGATAAGTTAAGAGACGAACATACTGAGGCTATTAAAAAGAATCAATACCCATATCAAACAGGTATTTCTTATAGTAGTCTTTATGCTCAATGTGAAAAATTGGCTGACTATTCAATAAACGTGACAGAAGCAGTTGAAAAGGTACATGAATAATTAAAAATAAATTGAAATGAAATTTGATATAATAATATTAGGATCAGGTCCTGGAGGATATGTTGCAGCAATCCGTGCAGCACAATTAGGTTATTCTACTGCAATTGTTGAAAGAGAAAAATTAGGTGGCATATGTTTAAATTGGGGATGTATTCCAACAAAAGCACTCTTAAAATCAGCTCAAGTTTACAACTATCTTAAGCATAGTGAAGATTATGGTATTGAATTGGAAGCAGTAGCTAAACCTAATATGGATGCAATTGTAACTCGTAGTAGGACAGTTGCTGAAAACATGAGTAAGGGAGTTGAATTTCTAATGAAAAAGCATAAAATTGAGGTTATAGAAGGAGATGGTAAGCTTCTTAGTGGTAAAAAACTTGAAGTCAAATTGAAAACTGGAGAAACCGAGGTTTATGAGGCTGATCATGTTATTTTAGCAACAGGAACTCGTTCTAGGGAACTTCCAAATCTTCCACAAGACGGAAAGAAAATTATTGGATATCGTCAAGCAATGACACTAAGAGAACAACCTCAATCAATGGTTGTTGTCGGTTCTGGTGCAATTGGAAGTGAGTTCGCACATTTCTATCAATCAATGGGAACACAAGTAACCCTTGTTGAGTTTATGCCAAGTATTGTTCCAAATGAAGATAAAGAAGTCTCTTCAACTC
>JAGNRX010000060.1 GCA_017988355.1 Bacteroidales bacterium
GGAAACAGCTAAGGGTAAACAAAAGATAAAGCTTCTTCCAAACAAAGTATATATTCTTCCAAACGGCTCTAAGTTTAGGATGGAGAAATATTCAGGTGCTGTAAACTATCGTCTAATTGAGGTTTATGGAGAAGGAACATTCTGTCACAAGCCTTGCACAGTTTCAGGTGGAGGAAAGAGTGAGATATCTAAGTCAATTCAAGATGCAATCATAATAGGTTCTTTCTTTGTTAATGATTTCGATAACGACATTAAGAAAATAGATGCAATAATCAACTACGACTATTCAACAAGATTCAAAGGCATAGACTCCCCAATTCCATTCTCAAGAACTTTCCTAAGTGCTAACCGTTCTATGGGCTCAGTTATCAAACTCCTAAATGCTTCCTCTCTCTACACCGAGGAATATAATAGATGGATACTAAGCATTCCTCAATATGTTAAAGGGATAGCATTTATCGTTAAGAGATTTTATAGAGAAGAGTGGAAAGAGGATTGGAAAAAACACTTTAGCGTAGATATACTTAATGGTTCCAATGGAAATGAACTAAAGTTTGAAGACAAGAAAGTCTTTGCACGCTACCTTAGAATAGGATTCCAAGAAAACGGAAAGTGGAGAACATTTAAACTTCGTCAAGACTTTGTTCAGGCAGACAAACTCCAAATGGAAGACGATATAACAGCCTCAACAGTAGTCCCAACAAAACTACTTTCAAAGATAGGGAAGGCAGAAGACAGTTTAAGTGTTAAGATAACCGAAAACTGTGAATATCGTTTCTTCCAAAGACCAGATGATGCAGTTCTAAGAGGCTACGACAAGAAAGCAGAACAAGACCTATCCTCACCAAACACTTTCATCTCAAACTTTGAACCCCTAACAATTGAAGACGCACAAGAAATGGTTGAAGATGTAATAAACTTTGACTACTTCTCAGATCCAATGAGGAAAATGATAGAAGAGGTTGCTGAAAAGAAAGATACACCTTATTTTGTTTCCTCTGCACATCCACGCATAGTAAATGGTAAACCAACAGCCAATGTTCGTTACCTTCAAACACGTGACGACTTAGTTTATCCAATGGATAAATACGTTGCAGAGATGGGTCTAAGACTTTCAAGGAAGCTTAAACCACACGAACACCTATATTTGCCAGTTAATTCAGTACTTCCAGGAAGAAGAAACAACCCTGCCTCAGAAGGAGTAAGACCATTAGCTGTTTATAACCCTGTCCACTACCAAGAACTACCAGAACTATTTATGGATGCAATCTGTAGCTTAACAGGAAAGTCGCCCTCAACAACAGGAGCAGGAAGCGAAGGAGCATTAACCAAGTCTCCATTTAATGCCCTTTGTGCAACAACAGACCTAAACAATGCACTATTATCATTTATCTTAACAGGCTATAATGGATTCACCACCCCTGCAGGACATATCGGCAAGAGATATAAGATATCCCACGACATAAGTCTTCTAATCCCTGAACTATGGTCAAGACTTCTTCCAAAAGAAATTGACCCTAAGCTAATGATTGAAGAGGGAAGCCTTGAAAAACTTAACGACTTTGAATATAATGGAAAGCTTGTTAAGGCATCAGTTCTTGGATACAGAATAACAAAACACTTTGTCAACCATTATTTCGGCAGAGTATTTGAAAACCCTAACGTTGTCTTTGAAGACGATATGCTACAACCAGAACTACAAAGTATGGATGAGTTTGTTGATGGAGTAAATAACATTGTAGAAAACCAAGCAAGAGTAGCACAGAACTACTTCGATGATGGATCTGTAACGATGGCAATTCCTCCTCTAAAAGCCCTACTTCATATTATGGTAAGTGGTCACTACGAAGGTAAGACCATTGATTCTCCTGAAATAAGAGAGCTATTTACCCAAGAATATGTCCTAAAAAGTGATTGGTATAAGGAAAGACTTAAGGCAAAGCAAGATTACGACATAGCACTATGGGAAAGACATAGAGATTACTACACAAACTTTATTTCAAAAGCCATAAACATATCTCCAGATAAGAAAGAAACCTTAGTTGAAGGCTTAAAAGAAATAGAAAACAGGATAGCATACTATAAAACCCCAACCTACTTTGAAACCCTTATTGGAACAATAGGTAAGGATATACTTTATAAGAGCTAAAAGGTAAGAACTAAAAGCTAAAAGTGAAGAATTAAGAGCTTAAAATTAAGAGAAAAACTTCAGATTATTTAAACGCCTATACTTTAATTAGTGTAGGCGTCTTCTTTTTCTCTCTTGCAATTTGCTAAAACGCAGAAACAATCTACTATTATAAAGAAAGAAAAAAATATAACGAAGATTCAGTATAAGAATCATGCCATGATGTTGGTGGTTTCATGGCATGATTCTTATTGTTTCATGGCATGAATTGACCAGTATCATGCCATGAATTGGAGATTGAATCAAAGAAAGAGAAAAATATTACGCCGTTCTAATTTCTTAAAGTGGCGTTTTAGAAAATTATTGTGGCGTTTTTGTGAATTATTCTGGCGTTTGGTTCTTTTTGGATTGGCTTAATCGAAACGTATGCTTTTGATTGGGTCTATTTTGCTAATGCTTCTTGCTGGTAAGAGTAGGGCGAAAAGGCAGATTAGTATGGTTATGAGATTTACCATTATGATTTGAACAGCTGAAATCTCAATTGGGACTGAGGTTAGGAAGTAAGAGTCTTGGTCGAGTTTGAGTATATGAAATTTATATTGCAAAAAGCCTAAGCTAAGGGCAAGAGCGTTTCCGAAAACTAAACCTCTAAGGATTATATAGCTTGCATTATAGAGGAATATCTTTGAGATGCTTCTGTTTGTTGCTCCAAGACCTTTGAGTATGCCGATAGTATTTGTTTTTTCGAAGATAATAATTAGTAGGGTTGAGGTTATGGTTACTATGGAAACAAGCATCATAATAACTAATATAACTAAGACATTGCTATCTAATAAACCCAGCCACGAGAATAGGCTTGGCTCAATTTCGTCTATTGTTTGTATGGTCTTATCTTGCCCTAAGGTATTATATATTTCATCAGCTGTCTTGTCAATTGTGGAGAAGTTTTTAAGCAATACCTCATAACCCTCAACCTCATTTGCTTGCCAACCATTTAGGCTTTGAACCTGTGAAATATCGCAGACCACTACCTTTTCATCATAGTCACCCAAGCCTGTCTCATAAATACCAACCACATTGAAAGCTCTTGCCCTGTAATTATCATCTTGGTAGAAATAAACCCTAAGCTTATCATTCAAACTAAGACTTAGTTTATTGGCTATTGTTTTTGAGATAATTGCTTCATTGCTTGCAATTGAGGTATTGAGAAACCTTCCGCTCTTAAGGTAGTGATGAAAGAAATTGCTATCATAATCCTTATCAATCCCTTTAAGCATTATTCCCTGAAAGTCTGTCTTAGTTTTAATAACTCCACCCTTTGAAACAAAAGGATGCATTGACTTAACATTTTCAATATTTATTATCTTTTGCTTCTCATCATCGGAGAATACCATTCCTTTTGGGTCATTTGAATACCTAATATTATAAGGAACGATTTGAATATGGGAACCAAAGCCAATTATCTTTTCTTTTATCTGGGTCTTGAAGCCTTGTAGGACAGAGATTGAGAGTATCATTACAGCAATGCCAAGAGTTATGCTTAGGGTAGCAATAATTATTATAGGACGAGAAAAAGATTTCCCGCTCTTCTTTGCAAGGCGTTTAGCAATAAAGTACTCGTAATTCATTTTGCAAAAGTACACAAAACAAATTAAAACAAATAACCTATCTTAAGATTAAGGTTGAATACTCCATATGTCTCTCCATCATTTCCTCCTCGGAATCCAAAATGATGTTGATTATCTCCAAAATCACCAATAAAACCTGAATAAGATCTTGTTTTATTGTAATATCCAAGACCTAAGCCTATATTCCAATCTATTACAAATCTGTGAATATTCCACTGGTATCCAACGTTTGCAATTGCAGCTACGTAGTACTTCCTATATCTATCATAAATCGGATTTCCATCTTCATCAAGGATAACAGAATGTGATGACTTAATGATACCATGAAATATATCCCAATCACTTTCAACTCTTACATTTTTATCATACATTGTAAATGCAAGTTCTGGCATTAGATATACTCCTTTCATAAAAGAGTGTTTGACTTCCCTTTTGCCGAAATAAAACTTATAGCCTCCACGTACTGCAAAGCCCTTAGGGTCTCTTTCTGCAAGAGCATCATAACCCAATCCAATAATTCCTACGCCTATTTCAAAACTTCTTCTTGGGGATAAGTTTCTTTCGTAAGTTATTTGAGTGTATCCAAAGACAAAGCTTGAGGGTTTAATCTTTATAATATTCTTTTTTAACTCTGAAACATCTCTGTAAATTGAGTCTTGTTGGGAATATGCAATTAAGCTTGAGCTAATACATAATACAAGTATGATAATAATTCTTCTCATAATGAAAGATTATTTAATTGTTTTGTAAGTGCAAAGATAGAATAATATTTCTAATATCAAAATCTATCTAACGCAAACTTCTTTTTGGAATAAAGTCTTTGATTGTTTTGGAATTGAAAAGCAGGATTGAATTAATGAAGATGAAGAACATTATACCTGCTAAATTATCTAAGGTGTCTTCGGTGAGCATTGATATTGCTATGATAAAGAAGAAGACAAAGTAAATATAACTTGAGAATAAGCCTAACTTAATAGGAGGATAGAATAAGAAGATAAGAAATAATAAGAACCCAAGTACGCCAAAGCTTGCAAAAATATACAAGTACTGGTTATGAGCTTTAAGAGATGAGTCAGAGAGTTGAGACTTTCTTTCGCTTAGTTTACTAGCAAAATCATCTACAATATCTCCTGTACCTGAGCCAATAAAGAAATTATCCTGAATTAGAGACAAGGCATTCTTCCATAACTCAAGCCTTTGCATCTCAGAAGCTCCCTTAACGCTACCATTTACTTGATAGGTATTGATTTGTAAGAATATGCTATAAAGTCTTGGCTTAAGAGAAAGCTCTTTTGTATAAACTTTATTGGAAATTTGGTTTTTAATATTCTCAATATCATTATCCGTTAGCTCTCTAAACCTCTTGCCATCCTTATAAGGCGAGATAGAATTCATATACCTAACAATAGCATCCATATACTGCATAGGCTCAAGTCCTGTCCTCTTCTTCCAATGCTCACTTATCTCATCCTGACAATAATATAAGTAAACATAGTTCCCATTTTCAAGATGCTTATTCTCTAGCATATGAAGATAAGTTCCACCATCAGGAGTCTTTTCCACAAGTTTGTTTTCATATATCTTATTAGGAGTAAAGTAGAAATTGTATTCCTTATTTACCCAAAGCAGAGTTACAAGAATAGTTGAAATATATATTGTGAAAATAAGTATTGTTGACTTCCTTCTCTTGTTCTTAATGGAATAGTAAGGGATATAAAAGAATAGGAATATGCTAAGAATAACTATGCCAGTAAGAGCTTGGGTTAGGAAAAGATAAAACAAAAACCAAAGACTAAGAACATAAGATAGTATTCTGAAAATAGGTTTAATCCTCTTCCTATCAACCACCGTTATCTTAACAAGAATTAGTATTGCAAGCGTAATATTTAATGAAAATCTAATATGAGAGGTTGAAAGTATTAGATTTCTTGGGTCAGCATAGGGGTTTGAGAAATAAACGATAGAACCCCAAATAGTCCCAACAAAGATTGCCATCAGGAAACCCCAAAACAAATATTTAAGAGTTTGTTTTTTTAGTGGAGAAATAGCAAGTATGGTTATAGGAATAATAAGAAAAGCAATCTTTCTGACAATTTCATCTAAGCCAAACCTTATGTTATCAGTCCAGAGAAGCCCAAGCAAATGCAGAAGAAAGAAACTAAGTATAGTAATAAGTATAGCTTTCTGGCTTTTTATATTCTCAAACTTCTCTTTCCATGAGCCAACAAAGAAAAGCCTAAACACAAGCATACCTAAGCCAAAGTTCATTAAGAACCTTGAAAGAACAATGCCTGCAATCAAGACAAGTAGGGTTAGGATGTCGAAGTGGAAACTAAAGTTTTTTTTCATTAACAATGCTCTTAGACTAATCAAAACGATATATCGGTGTTTTTATTTTATATCAAACGCCATAGCTTTAAATTCTTTTTATATCTTTGCGACTTAATATCAAAAAACAATTAAAATCTAATAAGATAAAGAATGAAGAAATTAGCCGTAATTGCCTTTGGAGGTAACGCCCTTTTGAAAAGTGGACAAAGAGGAACATATCAAGATCAGATAAAGAACGTAACAGAAACATGTGACAGTTTAACCAACCTCTTAAAGCAAGACTATAATATAGTAATAGGACATGGTAATGGACCCCAAGTAGGAAACGTACTTCTTCAACACGAAGCAGGTAAGAAGAAATTCAATATAGAAGCAATGCCAATGGACTTTTGTGTTGCAGAAACTCAAGGCTCAATAGGTTACTTAATAGAACAAGGATTTAGAAATGTTTTTGCAAGAGAAGGAATGTCAAGAGGAGTTCTAACACTTTTAACACAAGTTGTTGTAGATAAAACAGACCCAGCCTTCCAAAACCCAGTAAAACCAGTAGGACCTTATTATTCAAAAGAAGAAGCAGAGGCATTTGCACAAGAAACAGGAGCAACTTACGCAAAAGACTCAAAGAGCGATAAGTATAGGAAAGTAGTTGCCTCACCAAAGCCAATAAAGATAATTAATATAGACTTAGTAAAGACATTGGCACTTGAAGGAAATGTAGTAGTAACAGTTGGAGGCGGTGGCATCCCAGTTATTAAAGACAATGGAATATATGGGGTTGAAGCAGTTATAGACAAAA
>JAGNRX010000061.1 GCA_017988355.1 Bacteroidales bacterium
GACCTTAGGTCTTCTTTTCCTCTTATGTTTAGTTCGCTTAGTAGTTTTTCGTCAAGCTCTGGTTCAGGTATTGCTGTCTTGAAATCTATGTTTAGGAATAGTCTTTCGCCTTGGGATAATAGTCTTGCGATTTGTCTGCTAAGGGTTATGATGATTGGTCCCTCTACTCCATTTTCACGGAAGGTTAGCTCGCCAAACTCTTGGCATACTTTCTTTCCTGATTCAAGAGTTATGGTTGCATTAACATTTCTTACGCCAAAGCCTATTATGGATGGGTCTATGCGTTCTCCGTTATAATGTTTTAGTTTTAGTCCTACGAGTGATGGAAGGGTTGGGATTATATTATGTCCTACTTCTTTTGCAAGCCTTACGCCATCTCCTTGGCTTCCTGTTAGTGGATAGCTTTCTCCTCCTGCTGCAAGAATTACCTTTGGGGCTTTGAATATTTGTGGTTTATATCCTTTGGTTTGAACTCCTACGATTTTCCCCTCTTCAACAATTAGTTTAGTTACTTCTGTATCTTTTAATATCCTGCAATCGGAGTCTTCCAATTCATTTATCATGGCTAAGAAAACATCTTGTGCTTTTCCTGATTGTGGGAATATCCTTCCGCCTCTTTCTTCAACGGTCTTTACTCCTAAGTCTCCAAAAAAGAGAACTAAGTCTTTGGTAAAAAACTTATTAAATGAAGGGTAGAGAAATCTTGGTTCTGAACCGCAGTGTTTAAGAAAGTCTTTAAGAGGTAGGGTATTTGTTAGATTGCAACGTCCTTTTCCTGTGATGCGAAGCTTTCTTCCTGCTTGCGACATCTTCTCTATTAGCAACACTCTTTGTCCTTGTCGTGTTGCAACAATTGCTGAAATCAGTCCAGAGGCTCCTGCTCCTATTATTATTAAATCGTACATATTATATAAGTGAAAAGGTAAAAACTAAAAGGTAAAAGTTGAGGATAAAAGTAAGAGGTAAAAACGAAAAGCTAAGGTTAAGCTGAACTCAACTTTTACCTTTTACCTTTTCACTTTTACCTCTAATATTTATTTATTGTCGTAACCGAAACGTCTTAGTGAGTTATCGTTATTTCTCCAGTCTTTCAATACTTTGACATGAATTTCTAAGAAGCATTTCTTTCCTGTAAATTCTTCTATATCTAATCTTGCTTCCGTACCTACTTTCTTTAACATTGAGCCTTTGTGTCCAATCATTATTCCTTTTTGACTGTCTCTCTCAACATAAATTACTGTGGATATCTTATTGATATTGTTCTCTTCCTTAAACATCTCAACAACTACCTCACAAGAATATGGTATTTCTTTTTGATAGTACATTAATATCTTTTCACGTATTATTTCCGAAACAAAGAAACGCATTGATTTGTCCGTTAGTTCGTCTTTTGGGAAATAAGGAGGGCTTTCTGGAAGTAGCTCAAGTATTTTATTGAAGACTACATCAAGGTTGAAGTTTTCAGTAGCAGAGGTAGGGATAATGATAGCACGAGGGATTTCATTTTGCCAATATTCTACTTTCTCTTCAACTTCTTCTTGGTTTGAAAGGTCTATCTTATTTATTAGTAGAATTACAGGAATTTCAGAATTGATTACCTTGTCTAAGGTCTCGTGATTCTTTAGGGTTTCCCCTACTTCTGTAACTAATAAGAATAAATCCGCATCTTGTAGGGCTAAATTTACAAAATGCATCATAGATTCATGGAGCTTATAATGAGGGTTTACTATTCCAGGAGTGTCTGAAAAGACTATCTGAAAGTCGTCTCCATTCAATAGTCCCATGATTCTATGACGTGTTGTTTGCGATTTAGAGGTGATAATAGAAAGTTTCTCACCCACTAATGCATTCATTAAGGTTGATTTCCCAACATTAGGGTTACCAATTATATTTACAAATCCAGCTTTATGCAATTTATTATTTTATTTTGTTTGGTCTTGAACCATTTTTGTGAACTCATCAACCGTTACTGACTTTTCATCAACCTTAAGATTCTCTCTTAGAGTTTTTGTTAGTTTTTGGTCGTAGAGATAATCATATACTTGTTTTGTTTGCTCTTGATTTTTCATCATATTTTCAGCAACGTTTTCCATTGCATCAAGTCTTTCCTTGGTTTCTTCTTCGGTTTCATTTTCTCCCTCTGGGAAGTAGTTACCTAAAAGAGCTTCTTTGAAATATGCTTTCATTTCTTCTTGAGATACTTCAAGAGAGAACTTTTCTAATAGTTTAGTCTCAATTAACTGCCATTTCAAACTATCTCTATACATTTCGTATTCTGACTCCACTTGCTCCATTGTTAGTTTTTCTTGGCTGTTTGAAACAATCCAACGTTTCATAAACTCATCTGGAAGTTCAAAGCTAGCTCCTTTTACCACCTTTTGAGTTGCTTCGTTAGTGAAGAAACGGTCAGATTCTCTTCTATATGTTTCTGAAAGGTCTTTTGTTGCTCTTTTGCGGAAGTCTTCAATGGTTGTGATTCCTTCTGCTTTATATGCTTTTTCAAATAATTCTTCATTTAATTCGTGAAGAGCTATTCTGTTGATTGATGATATTGCGAATTTAAAGTTAGGATTAAGTTCGTTTACTTCTTCTTTATCCATTTTAAGCATTGCTGCTCTATCTGTTTCGTTAGGGAAAGCTTTTAGAATATCGAAATCAATTTCAGCATCTTGTTCTTTACCAATAAACTGACTTTGTATTGCTTTGTCAGCAATCATATTAACTGCTATTGAAGTTGTGGATTTAACTCCGTCTTCTCTAACATTTCCTTCTCCATCAAGTTCTGATAATTCTCCATAAACTAAATCATTTTCTTCTACTTTTTCAGGAGAAGAGAATTTACCAAAACGTCTTTGAAGGTCAACAATAAACTTATCTAACATATCATCTGATGGTACTATATTATAATAAGTTTCTTCTATCTTATCTAAGTTTAGTTCAAATTCTGGTTGAAATGCTATATCAAAATAGAAAGTAAAGTCTTTTTGAGTTTCCCAATCAATCTTAGTCTTCTCATCATTAGCTAATGGATAGCCCATTATTTGTATCTTCTCTTTATCTAAGAATTCATACATTGCTTCTGACATTGATTTCTCAATAATATCAGCCTTAACAGGTAGTTCATACATTTTCTTAATCATTCCCATTGGAACTTGTCCAGGACGGAAACCAGGAACATTTGCTTTGCGGCGATGAGTTCTTAATTGCTCATCTACTTTTGGAGCATAATCTTCTTCGCTAATATTTATTGTTAAAACTGCTGTTAAATCTCCAGTATTTTCTTTAGTTACTTTCATTTTATATATCTATTTTTCTATTTATTATTATTTTTTAACGGGGTGCAAAGTTACAATAATTTTCAGTATTATCTAATTTTCAATCTAAATTAGAAGCCTATATCATAACTTTTTATTGTTCTCTCAAGAACTTCTGACCATTCAGTATATCCTTTTTTAACACGAAGTCTTCGAGCAGAAAATATGCCTGTTCCATTTTCAATATTGGTATAGAATGGTTTTTCTGTCAAAGATACTAAGGGAGCATTATTATCAATGTATTCTTTTAAACTCTCTCCGGATGCATAAACATAAAGCTCAAACGAGGGAGAATCATTCATAAAAGAACGAACAGCAACTCCCCTATCCTTAATCTTATTCTTAATTTGGAAGAGAACATCTGTTTCAAAAATCTTATATTCTAGTGTCTTATCAGAATCCGTAAATGGGTTTAATATGGAACTTGAACTAATATTAACATAAGAAGGTATTCCATTTTCCATAAAATTAAACCTAATTGATGGCTGGAAAGAACTAGCAATTTCACCTTTTATAGGAGAGGTCGCACTTATCCATTTGCAAGTTAAGATATTTGCATTATAGGTCATGTTATAGTTAAATCCAAAAGCAGTTCCCGAAGGCCCTGTAACTTTATAGTCTGCTACTAATTTAGTGTGAGAACTAACAACATTGCCTGTCTTAATGTTTTTCACCACAAGATAATAGGTAAACTCAGGATTAAGCTTTGTTGTAGTAAAGTATATTGGTGCTATTTCTGAATAAAACCCTCCACTATCAGGCTTAGAGTAGTTTTCAGTATAGGTTAAATGTATTGTTTGTTTGGCTCTTGCTAAGTCCCAACCAGAAGTTTCCCAATCATAGAAACCATATATACTAACCTCTATCTCGTCTTGTTTATAATATATCGAGTCTTTCTCTCTTGCAAATTGAATATAATTACCTTCTCCAAGAAAACATTTTTGAACTCTTATAAAGTTTGTGTCAGCATCTTGGTCTAAGACCCCATAGACTATTGTTGTTTCTGTCCAATCTCCATTAGGGTTAAATTCTACATCACAAGAAACAAAACCGATAATACTTGCTATAAAAAGAATAGAGATAAGAAGCTTCTCTTTCATAGATTAAACATTTAAAAGTGAACTGCAAAGGTATTAAATAATTTGTTTTCTCACAATATTATTTGTTGAAGTTAATAAAAGCAGTAAATTTGCAATTGAATTAATTATAAGATAGACTCTTATACTTTTTAAATGATAATAAATAAAATCAATGAGATATTGTAAAGACTTTATAGTCGTAGAAAACGAAACAATTACTTCAACTCTTTTTATCTTAAAGCTCCAATACCCCGAAACTCTTCCTGAGATTAAGGCAGGACAATTTGTTGAAATATTGGTTCAGGGGAACAAAGATGTTTTTCTTCGTCGCCCTATTTCAATTCATGATGTTGATATTGAAAAAAACCAAATCTCTCTCCTTGTTCAAATTGTTGGCAAAGGAACAGATCAGCTTTCTAACCTTAAGATAGGAGATACTCTAAACCTTATCTTCCCTTTGGGTAATGGATTTACAATTGTTGGAAAGAGGGTTCTTCTTATTGGAGGTG
Source organism: Bacteroidales bacterium (assembly GCA_017988355.1). Taxonomy (GTDB): domain Bacteria; phylum Bacteroidota; class Bacteroidia; order Bacteroidales; family P3; genus UBA10566. The sequence continues at coordinate 4,903 of JAGNRX010000061.1, forward strand.
GTTGTGGTGCTGCTCCCCTACTCTATCTTGCAAGAGTTTTAAAACAAAAGCAAATCAAATCTGAAATATTAATTGGTTGTAAAGACGCTAACCACTTGTTTAGCAAGAAAGAATACGAGTCTCTTTCTAATCTTCATATTGCAACCGAAGATGGTTCATGTGGACTTAAAGGACTTGTTACCTCTCATAAAATTGTGGAAGAAGACTTTGACGCAATTTACTGTTGTGGTCCTACTCCTATGATGAAGGCTATTTCAAAACATGCAAAAGAAAGAAATATCCCATGCTATGTTTCTCTTGAACATAAGATGGCTTGTGGATTTGGTGTTTGTTTGTGCTGCGTTGTGGAAACAAACATAGGCAACAAAAGGACTTGCGTAACTGGCCCTATTTTCCTTTCAAGTGATTTAAAAGACTTTTAAGCTAAGACAATGAATAATACAGATAAGAGATTAGAGGTTACCATTAAAGATATGGTATTAAGAAATCCAGTGATGACTGCTTCAGGAACATTTGGATATGGATACGATTATGAAGACTTTATGAGCCTTGAGTCATTGGGAGGAATTGTTGTAAAGGCTACAACAGGAGGAAACAGAGAAGGAAATGCTTATCCAAGAATGGCTGAAACTAGCTCTGGTATGCTAAATGCTGTTGGTCTTCAAAACAAAGGTGTTGACTATTTCTGCAATACTCTATATAATAAGATTAAGGATATTAACACAAATATGGTTGTTAATGTTTCTGGTTCGAGTATTGAAGAATATGTTGAGGTTGCTGAAAAGATTAATGAGCTTGCAAATATCCCTGGAATTGAATTAAACATATCTTGTCCGAATGTTAAGCAAGGAGGCATGGCTTTCGGCACTGATCCAAAGATGGCTTCTGAAGTTGTTAAAGCAGTTAGAAAAGTTTATAACAAAACCTTGATTGTTAAACTTAGTCCAAATGTTACAAGCATAGTTGAGATTGCTAAGGCAGTTGAGGGTGGAGGGGCAGATTCTCTATCCCTTATTAATACATTGTTTGGAATGGCTGTTGATGCAGAAAAGCGCAAACCACTGCTTTCAACCGTAACAGGCGGTTTATCAGGCCCAGCAGTTAAACCAGTAGCTCTTCGTTGCGTTTGGCAAGTTGCAAAACAAACCAAATTACCAATAATTGGAATGGGCGGAATAATGAATGCAACAGATGCAATTGAATTTATTTTGGTTGGAGCAACCGCAATTCAGGTTGGAACGGCAAATTTTATTAATCCTGCTATTAGCCAAGAAATTGTTTATGGGATATCTCAGTACTTAGACCGCCATAATATCAAAAACATTGCTGATATTAGAGGGATAATCTAAGTTTTATCAAAAAGACAACCTGTTTACTATTCTATTTAATCAAACCCTTAACTAAAGATTTTAATTCTCTTATATCTTGTTTTGATATTAAGAAGTCTGAGAATTTGGTCTTAGTCCATTTCTTGAAATAATAATACTCAATAGAGAATGAAGTGCTATAAGATATTATTGTAGTAATTGCCGCACCCCATATTCCGTAGATTGGAATCAGCCAAAACCCAAAGACTCCTGTTGCAAGTAAACCAAATAAGGAGGCAGATGTTGCAATTGTGAAGTTTCCCTTTGAAGCAAAATGCTGAGTGAAAGTGCTTGAAATACTTAATAATAATATCCCTACTGAGAGGATTTGTATCACCTGCCTAATATCGGAAAACTCCTGTCCAAAAAGAAAAACATAAACTCCTGTTGGCAAAAGAGACAAGAAAGTCAGGGCAAGAATTGTAAAAACTATATTAACTTTTGTCATTAGGACTGAAATCCTCTTTGCATAAACCTCATCTTCAACATTTGACAGCTTAGAGTATTGAACCAGTGCAAGACTTACACCAAACATCAAG
>JAGNRX010000062.1 GCA_017988355.1 Bacteroidales bacterium
GTATGTGCGTTTATGCAGACGCCGCTTTTGGAAGGGTGAATACACTGAGGATAAGATTTCAGCTTACCAAACACTATATACTTGTCTTGAAACTCTTTCTCAGCTAATGTCGCCAATTGCACCATTCTTTGCAGAAAGATTATTCTTAGATTTAAATAATATATCATCACTTCGCAAGACTGAAGACAATAAACCTATTGCCTCTGTTCACTATACTGATTTCCCAACCTCTAACGATAGTTTAATTGATAAGGGATTAGAAGAGAGAATGTTCTTAGCTCAAAAGATTAGCTCAATGGTGCTATCTCTAAGGAAAAAGAATAACTTAAGAGTAAGGCAACCTCTTCAAAAAATAATGATTCCTGCTCCAAACCAAGATTTTATTTCACAAATTCAGAAGGTTGAAGGGTTAATACTTTCGGAAGTTAATGTTAAGACAATAGAATTCCTTTCTCCTGAGAATAATGTTTTGGTTAAGAAAGCAAAAGCAAACTTTAAAACCTTAGGTCCTAAGTTTGGTTCTAAGATGAAGGCAATTGCAAATAGCTTAGATGGGTTTTCACAAGAAAGAATTGCAGACTTAGAAAAAGAAGGCAAGATAATACTTGATATAAACAATGAGGAAATTGAACTTCTTTTGTCTGATGTTGAAATTGTAACACAAGATATTCCAGGATGGGTTGTTCAAAATGACGGAAACATTACAATAGCTCTTGACACCACAATAACGGATTCCTTGCTTAAAGAAGCCATTGCAAGGGAACTTGTAAACAGAATTCAAAACATTAGAAAAGATCAACTCTTTGAGGTAACAGATTTCATTAATGTTGAAATTGAATATAATGCTCTCTTAGAAGAAGTAATTCAAGAGTATAGTCAGTATATTAAAGGAGAAACCCTAACAAATGAACTGTCTCTAAGAAGACAAGGTGTTTCTGTTATTATTGGTCAGCAGCACTTTGAACCAATCATAAAGATTGATATTATTGAAGGAGTTGAGTTATCGATAAATATTAGTAAAGTATAAATTATATTATATACAACATTATGGCAAAAGAGAATAAAGAGAATAAAGTTGACGCTGCTAAGCTTGAGAAGCTAAAGGTATTGCAATCGACAATTGATAAGATTGAAAAGAATTACGGCAAGGGATCAATTATGAAATTGGGGGATAAGCCTGCTGTTGAGGTTAATATTATTTCAACAGGCTCACTTGGTTTAGATATTGCCCTTGGAATAGGTGGTTTGCCAAGAGGAAGAGTAATTGAAATATACGGACCAGAGAGTTCAGGTAAGACAACCTTAGCTATTCATGCAATTGCAGAGGCTCAAAAGGCTGGAGGAGTTGCGGCATTTATTGATGCAGAACATGCCTTCGATAGTTCTTATGCTCAGAAATTAGGTGTTGATATTGAAAATCTTTTTATCTCTCAACCAGACAATGGAGAACAAGCACTTGAGATTACAGATAATTTAATACGTTCAGGAGCAATTGATATTATAGTTATTGACTCTGTTGCAGCTCTTACTCCAAAAGCAGAAATTGATGGAGAAATGGGTGATAGCAAGATGGGGCTTCAAGCTCGTTTGATGTCACAAGCACTTAGAAAACTAACCTCAACCATTTCCAGAACAAATTGCTGCTGTATTTTCATAAACCAACTAAGAGAAAAGATAGGCATTGTATTTGGTAACCCTGAAACAACAACAGGAGGAAATGCACTTAAGTTCTATTCTTCTGTTCGTTTAGATATCCGCCGTATTCAAGCAATTAAGGAAGGTGACCAAAACGTTGGTAATAGAGTAAGAGTTAAGGTTGTTAAGAATAAACTGGCTCCTCCTTTCCGCCAAGTAGAATTTGATTTAACCTTTGGCGTTGGTATATCAAAGGTTGGAGAAATCGTTGATATGGGAGTTGAGAAAAACATAATTAAGAAAAGCGGTTCATGGTTCTCTTATGGCGAAACAAAGCTTGGACAAGGGCGTGAGGCTGTTAAACAACTTCTCTTAGATAACGAAGAACTAATGACAGAGCTTGAAGACCAAATACGTCAAGCATTAAAAGCATAGATGAAAATTCAAATAAACCAATTAAACCCCAAGACTTTAGGATTTGACTTTAACAAGAGAATAATAACTGATTGCTTAAAGGAAGTAAATTCTGATGTCTTATCTATTTATCCAGAGCTTGCAGTAAGTGGAGGACCATTATTTAATGCTTCTTCCTATTCTGATGTTTTTTCTTCTTCTTCAAAAGTTTGCGATAGTTTACTTATGGAAAAGAGAGACCTTGTTTTTGGTTCTCCAGTTGAAATACAGGGAAAGAAATACAATTCAATCATAATGGTTGAAGATGGTGAGTTATTAGCCCTTTCAACAAAGAAGAACCTATCTCAATTTGATACTGGATTTGAAAGAGGAACAGGAATAGAGGTTGTTAGTTATAAGACAGAAACAATAGGCTTTGGTTTCTTTGAGGACATAAAAGAATTTGTTGAAAAGAAGACTAAGGTAGATACTCTAATCATTTGCACCAATCAAATCTTCTATCACGATAAACAAAAAGAACTACTAAGCGAATTAATTGTTTTGGTCAGAAAACTACAAACGAATTTAGTTTTTTGCAATCGCTCAGGAGCAGAGGGTGGATATATATATTCAGGAGGGAGCTTTATCTTAAATCAAAAGGGAGAGCTATGTGGTAGCTTGCCTAATTTCAAATACCCTTCCCAATCTTTTGACACAAAAACTCTAAAACCAATTGCCCAAAACTCACCTTCAAGACTTCAAAACCTATATGAGGCTCTAAGTCTTGCAATAAAAGATTATTATCATAAGAACCATATAGACAAAGCTGTTCTTGGACTTTCAGGAGGGATTGATTCAGCACTTGTTTTGGCTCTTGCAGTTAATGCTCTTGGCAAAGAAAACGTTATAGGTATTCTTATGCCTTCAGAGTTTTCGTCAGACCATTCCATAAAAGACGCTTTAGATTCTGCAAATAACCTTGGCGTTGAGCATCACATCATTCCTATTAAGGATTGTTTTGATCAGTGCACTAAGACTTTTGATTCTGTTTTCCCAAACCAAACATTTTCTATTGCAGAAGAAAACATACAAAGCCGTTTAAGGTGCGTTTCACTTATGTGGTATGCAAACAAATTTGGAGGAGCCCTTCTTAACACAACAAATAAGTCAGAAGCAGCTGTAGGATATGGAACCCTTTATGGCGATACCTCTGGTTCAATATCTGTTCTTGCAGATGTTTATAAGACTGAAGTATGGGAACTATCGCAATATATTAATGAAGAGTTTTTGAAAGCAAACCCAGACTCAGATGATGTGCCTATTCCATGGAATTCAATAACAAAAGCACCTTCTGCCGAGCTTAGATTGGAGCAAAAGGACACTGACTCTCTTCCTGATTACGATATATTAGATAGAATCCTGACAGAGCATATAGACAATTGCAAGTCGTTGGAAGAGATAGTAGAAGAATTTAAAAAAGAAGCCTTAGAGGTTGACAAAGCGATAATAGAAAGAATAATTAAGTTAGTTAAAATAAACGAATGGAAACGTCGTCAATGTCCTACAGCAGTTAAGGTAACGAAGAACTGCTTTGGACTTGATCGAAGAGTGCCAATATCCTAAAGAATATGAGTGATAGTATTAAACACGAATGCGGAATTGCATTACTTCGATTAAAGAAACCATTGGAGTACTACGAAAAAAAGTATGGAAGTAAGTGTTGGGGCTTAAACAAGATGTACTTATTGATGGAAAAGCAACATAACCGTGGACAAGACGGCGCAGGCTTAGCATCAATCAAGTTCGACACCCCACCCGGAACACCTTATGTTCAGATAGCTAAAAGCAATAGTAATAAACCTATTCAAGATGTAATTACAAAAGCATTTTCTGACGAAAGATTTATTGGAGAGCTATACTTAGGGCACTTACGCTACGGAACCTTTGGAAAGAATGAGATAGAGAACCTCCACCCTTTCCTAAGAGAAAGCAATTGGAAGACTCGCTCAGTTGTTCTTGCAGGAAACTTCAACCTAACCAATATTGGAGAGATGAAGGAGAAACTTGTTAGTCTTGGACAACACCCTGTTAATGGAGCCGACACAGCAGTTGTTCTTGAAAAGGTAGGACATTTTGTTGATAGGCAGGTTGAGGATATCTTCAGAAAACACAAGGATGCAGGTTTTGACAATATAACAATAACTAATAAGATCGCAGAAGAGATAGATATTGCAAAAATTCTTCGTCAAGCAACAAAGAATTGGGATGGTGGCTATGTTATGGCAGGAATGTTAGGACATGGAGACGCCTTTGTCCTAAGGGACCCACACGGAATAAGACCTTGTTTCTACTATGAAAACGATGAATTTGTTGCAGTAGCTTCCGAAAGACCAGTTATACTTACCGCACTTAATATGAAAAGCGATGAGGTTAAGGAACTAGAATGCGGAGAGGCAATAATAATTAAGAAGAATGGAACAGTTACGATTGAACAAGTAATACCAGCCGACGCTAACCCTGCAAAATGCTCATTTGAAAGGATATATTTCTCAAGGGGAACCGACTCTTCAATCTACCAAGAAAGGAAAGACTTAGGAGCAAACCTAACAGAATCAATCCTAAAAGCAATAAACTATGATATGGAGAACACAATCATATCATATATTCCCAATACAGCCTCAGTAGCCTTCCAAGGATTAGCACAAGCCCTCAACAAATACCTCGACCAAACAAGGATAGACGAAATATATAAACGCCAAGAAGAAGGGAAGCTAACAATAGATGAGCTTAATGAAATCTTTTCACACACCCCAAGAAGAGAAGCCTTAGTTGTGAAGGACGTTAAGATGCGCACTTTTATAACTAACGACAACGATAGAGACGATTTAGTTGCCCATGTCTATGATGTTACCTACGGACAAGTGCGTGACCATGTTGATAACCTTGTTGTTCTGGACGATAGCATAGTTAGGGGAACAACCCTTAAACAAAGCATAATCAGAATACTTGATAAGCTAAACCCAAAGAAGATAGTAATTGCATCATCTGCCCCACAAATCCGTTACCCAGACTGTTACGGAATAGATATGTCGAGAATGACAGAATTTATAGCCTTCAATGCAGCAATAGATCTGCTAAAAGAAAGAGGCATGCAAAATGTTATTGATGAGATATACCAAAAATGCAAGGCACAAGCAACAATTCCAAAAGAAGAGGTAGTGAATCACGTAAGGGAAATCTATAAACCATTCACCAACGATGAGATAACAGCAAGGATAACTAAACTCCTAACCCCAGCGGATTGCAGAGCAGAGGTTGAAATAGTGTATCAAACCATAGAAGGCTTACATAGTGCATGTCCAAACCACACAGGCGATTGGTATTTCACAGGAAAGTATCCAACCCCAGGGGGAAACAAAGTAGTGAACCAAGCATTCATCAACTACTACGAAGGAAGCAGCAAAAGAGCATACTAAAAAACATCAAAAATTCAACTAAATAAAGTTGAAAATCTTAATAAGACCCTATCTTATATCAAGCTTTGTTTGAATAAGATAGGGTTTTGAACTTTTAGAATAAAGACTTGAACTCGGGACATGGGTATGTCGCAGTCGCTGACATGGGTATGTCAGACTTGCTCACATGGGTATGTCACGTGTGCTGACATGGGTATGTGAGCAACCGTGACATGGGTATGTCAGGGACTGTGACATGGGCATGTCGTGAGTTGGAATCAAAGAAAGAAAAGTTGGGGATAGGGATTTGGAAGGTTGGGTTAGGGTTTTATTTGTTTATTATGGGGATTTGGAACTTGGGAATGGGGTTTTATTCGTTTATTATGGGGATTTGGTTTTTGGGTTTTGGGTTTGGGTTTTGGGAGAGTTTGTTGGGCTTGGATTGGGTTTAGTTGAAGATTTATTAATTAAAAAGCGGATAGGAGAATAAAAACTTGTAAATTTGTGGTTTGAAATTATAAATCTACTTATTTTATATTGATGATTGACTTTGTTGCTATTGATTTTGAAACTGCTGACCCCACCCACCCTTGTTCGTTAGGTATTGCTGTTGTTGAGGATTCTAAGATTGTGCTTGTGAAACAATGGCTTATTAAACCTGCTTGCTACCCTTATTTTCACTTCTATGCTCAAAAAATTCACGGCATTACCAAAGAAGATGTGAAATTTGAACCTGATTTTGGGGAGCTTTGGAGTGAGATTAAGCCTTATCTGGAAAATAAAACCTTGGTTGCTCACAATGCTGCTTTCGATGTCGGTATTCTTAAGAAGACTCTTCAATTTTATGAGCTGCCTGTGCCTAAGTTTAAGTCTTTCTGCTCCTACTTAACTGCGAGAATTGCTTGGAAGGACACTAAAAAAGCTTCTCTTGACTTCCTTTGCGAACAAGAAAACATCGAATTTGAACACCATAATGCGGATTCTGATGCTTATGCTTGTGCAAGATTGTTTTTAAGAGAGCTTGAAATTTTGGAAATTACTGACCTAAAGGTCTTAGACAAGATTACAAGAAGGGTTGCCAAAGAAGAAAAGATTGCAAAAGAGGAAAGGGCTATTTTGAAGGAACATAGGAGGGAAGAAAGGTTGAAAATAAGTGATGAAAACCTAAAACTAAATGATAACCCCACTACCGAGGCATAGGTTTCCTTCTTTATCGTAGATTACTCCAAACTGTCCTGAGGCTATTCCTTGAATTTTATCTTCGGATTCTATCCTATATATATCGTTTATC
>JAGNRX010000063.1 GCA_017988355.1 Bacteroidales bacterium
TTCAGTAAATTATTACGGCGTTTTAATTTACGGTCTCTTTGTTTTGTTTCTCTATTGCTTGATTCTCTCTAATTTTCTTCATTCTCTGTCTTCTAAGAACTCTTTTTGTCCAAATTGGAAGAACGATTAGACCTAAAATAATATAAGGATAGTATGTATAGAGCCTCCAAAGAACAGAAAGAGTTGAACCTAACCCAAGTGGAATGAAATCATTGAAGAAAATTGGGAAAGCAAACTCAGCAATACCGCTACTTCCAGGTGTTGGACTTATGCAAAGAATAATCCACATCACAAGTTGACGTGCAAAGATAAGCAATTGGTCTCCATAGGAAGAGAATGCTAAGATAATAAAGTTTACTACCAAAAATCTTGAAATCCAAGAAGAGATTGTTATTAGGTATGCCTTAATCCAAAACCAAAAGCTCTTACCCTTAAATTCGATGGAAGAAGTAATTACATCGTCACCTATTTTTTGGAGGTCTGCTTTTTTCTTAGTAAACATCTTCCTATTGGATAGGTAGTAGAGGAATTTCTTAAAAGAATTTGGATATATGAAAATTGCCAATAGAATTATTAAAGTTAGTAGGCACATAAAACCATATCCAATAATGAAAACTGTTATTACTCCAAAGTTAAAGCTAAATATATTGAAATCAAAATCGTGTATAAAAGCAGCATTAACACCAACCATAATTATAACTATTGGTGCAATAATAATGTAGAAAAGCTCATCTAAGAGTGCAGTTATTAAAACAATGGCAGTTGAACGAGCAACCCCAATTCCTTCTAAAGAGACAATGAAAAAGGCGACGGCAGACCCTCCAACAATTGAAGGAGTAATAGCAGAGCCAAACTCCCATATCATAATAATTTGAAATGATTGCTTCCAAGAAAGTTGTTTGTCGGACAAATGCCTTAGCCTGAGCATATACATAAAATCTCTCATAACTGCAAAAAACATTGCAATAAGAAGAAAAATGGTTGAAGCCCAAGTCCAATTTTTAATAATTAGTTTTAGAATGTCTTTTTGGTGATCGACCGATATATTTCCTATATTATCTTTATCTGCTAAATGAAGTTCGGATATATCTTTTGCATTATCATTGTTTGCATCTATCCAATAATAGTCGCCATGCCCTACCTCTACTTCCGAAATAATTGGTTCAGAAAAATCCTTAGCAATTAGAAAAACTGCAACCGCCAACCCTATAATGATAGGGACAATTACTCTATTGAAAGAGAAGAGTTTTAAGGGATGAGCCATTTATTTCTTATTACAAATTGTTAGGAACACTGATCCTATTAAGTGGTACAGTAATATTATTTTGATATAAGTATTGATAAATCTTCTCGTTAATAGATGCATTAACAGGCCAGTAATCGCTATTTGCTGTCCAGAACCTTGCATCCAAAGTGACGGAAGAATCAGTAATATTTGTTAGAACATTAGGTTGAGGATCTCTTAAAATTCTCTCGTCTTGTTTTAAAATATCTATAATATCCTGTGCTATTTTTGTTGTTTCTGTTCCGTGAGCTAATTTAATATTAATATCCAATCTCCTTGTTTCCATAAGAGAATAGTTTGTTATTGTTCCTGTTGAAAGGGGACCATTAGGAATTGATATGGTTTTATTGTCTGGAGTTATTAGGACTGTTGTGAAAATTTGAATTGACTTTACGGTTCCTTCAATACCTTGAGCCGAAATATAATCACCAACCTTAAAGGTTTTAAGAACTAAAAGCACAACTCCTCCTGCAACATTTGAAAGAGTTCCCGAAAAAGCCATACCAATTGCAAGTCCCATTGCTCCTAAAAGTGCGATAAAGGATGTCATTTCTATTCCAACAATACTAATAACAGTTATAACAATAAGTATTTTTAGAACAATTGAAGTAACTTGGGTTATAAAAGGAACTAAAGATGCTTCAACATTCCTTCTAACCATTATCTTGTAAATTCTTCTTGAAAGGAAATTAGTTAGTTTAAACCCTAACCAAAGAAGAAGAATTGCTACAATAATTTTAGGCCCAAAATCTAAAAGAAGATTAAGTCCTTTTTGTTGGAGCTGACTAATCATATTTAAACTTTCTTGTACCGTTTGGGCTGTTGATTCAACTGCGGTTGTTGTAACATTTTCAACATTTGTTGCAACTTTTCCCAATTTATCACCCGTTTGAGCAATTGTATCTGTTTGTAACATTTTATATAATTGAATTATTAGTTAGTAAAGAAAACTATTATAAGGATAACGAATTGCATGTAGCCTTTTTATATTATCATACATTTCACTTTTAAACTCTTCAATATTAATTTTTTGTTTAGCAGAAATGAAGAAAGAAGGAATATCGCCTTGACCCATCCATGAAGCTTTTAAATCATCTAAGCTCCAATTTTCTCTTAAAACAGGAGTTAAATCATCTTCGTCTTTCTTAATATAGGTGTAGGCATCGATTTTATTAAATACCATAATGGTTGGTTTATCGTGAACCTTGATCTCTGTTAGGGTTTGATTGACAACATCTATTTGTTCTTCAAAGCCAGGATGAGAGACATCAACAACATGAATTAAAACATCAGCCTCCCTAACCTCATCTAAGGTTGATTTAAAACTTTCTATCAAACCATGAGGGAGCTTCCTAATAAAACCTACGGTATCGGTCAAGAGAAATGGTAGGTTTTCGATTACTACCTTCCTAACTGTTGTGTCAAGTGTTGCAAAAAGTTTATTTTCAGCAAAGACTTCACTTTTTGCAAGTAGGTTCATAAGGGTTGACTTCCCAACATTGGTGTAGCCAACTAAGGCAACCCTAATAAGGCTTTCTCTATTCTTTCTCTGAACAATCTTTTGCTTATCAATATCTTTTAGCTTTTCCTTTAAGTTAGAAATCTTATCTAATACTATTCTCCTATCGGTTTCTATCTGTGTTTCCCCTGGACCTCTCATATTCATAGAGCCTCCACCTCTTTGGCGGTCTAAGTGAGTCCACATTCTTGTCAAGCGAGGAAGAAGATATTGGTATTGAGCTAATTCAACTTGTGTTCTTGCATGGGATGTTCTTGCCCTTTGAGCAAATATATTTAGTATTAGTCCTGTTCTGTCCATAACTTTTCGGTCTAATTCCTTTTCAATATTTCTCATTTGTGAGGGAGATAACTCGTCATCAAAGACAACATATTCTATATCCTCAGCATTAAGGTATTCTTTAATTTCGTCTAATTTCCCACTTCCAACAAATGTTCTTGGATCCCTAAATTGTAGTCTTTGAATAAAGCTCTTAACAGCTAATCCCCCTGAGGTTTCAATCAGAAAAGCAAGCTCATCTAAGTATTCTTTAGTCTTTTCGTAGGAACAGTCAGGCGTTGAAACACCGACCATGACACATTTGTCATTATTTATGCTTGTTGTATCTATCATTATTTATTTTTGTGCTTCCATATATTGTTCTAATAGTTGTTGAACGTACTTCCCAAAAACGTCAAATTCTATATTCACAATTGATCCTTCTTTAAAATTATGGAAATTTGTCATCTCCTGAGTGAAAGGAATTATTGAAACAGAGAACATTCCTTTTTCAGAATGAACAACTGTTAAACTTACTCCATTAACGGTTATTGAACCCTTTGGAACCGTAAAGCTGTTTTTTGAATTATCGTATTCAAAGAAATACCTCCAAGAACCATTTTCATCAACAACTTTAACGCATTTTGCAACCTGATCAACATGTCCTTGAACAATATGACCATCAAATCTACCATCCATTTTCATTGAACGTTCAACATTAACCTCCGTTCCTATTTCCCAAGTGCAAAGATTAGTATTGTCCATTGTTTCTTTCATTGCTGTTACAACATATTGGTTTTTCTTAGCATCTAACTTAACCACTGTCAAACAACATCCGTCATGAGCCATAGATTGGTCTACCTTTAACTCATTTGCAATATCAACTTCCAATGTAAAATGATAATTTGTATTCTCTTTTTCAATAGCAACAACTTTTGCCATCTTTTCTATTATTCCTGTGAACATATCTTTTTTCTATTATTATATCCTTTAACTCTAATTTCTTACTATTTATTATAGATTTTCTTTGTAGTAGAGATAAATCTTTTCATATAAATGTATTCTATCCTTGCCCCTTACATTGTGTTCATGGTCTGGATAAAGGAAAAAATCAACTTGTTTCCCTTTTTTTATACTCTTGCGAAGAAACTCAATTGAGTGCTGAGGAAGTACTGTTGCATCTTGGTATCCTTCAATCAAAAGAAGTTTTCCCTCTAAATTGTCGATATAGTTTAATACACTTGAGTTTTTATATCCCTCTGGGTTATTTTCTGGTGTTCCCATATATCTTTCTCCATACATTGCCTCATACCATTGCCAGTCAATTACTGGTCCACCTGCAGTTGCAACCTTAAATACGCCTGGATTTTTAAGTTTAAGAGAAATAGTCATAAAACCTCCATAGCTCCAACCATCAACACCTATTCTATCTCCATCAACATAAGGCAGAGTTTTCAAATAATTAACTCCTTCCATTTGATCTGAAACCTCAACCGAGCCACAATTATGCCATATTGTAGACTCAAATTCAAAGCCTCTATTTGCAGAACCTCTATTGTCTAATGTCCAAACAATATAGCCTTGTTGAGCTAAGAACAAAAAGAAATTATTAGCTCCTCCTAAATAGTTATCAGTTACAAGCTGTGCATGAGGGCCTCCATAAACATAAACTATTACAGGATATTTCTTCTTTGCATCAAAATCCTTAGGCTTAATCATTCTATAATACAAATCAACACCATCCTTAGATTTAAGGGTTGACATTTCTATTGTTGGAGCATCAATATCTTTTAGAGGATTGTCGCTATTGTTTATAACTCTAATAGTTTTACCTTTCTTATCAAGTAATTGAGTTTTTCCAGCCACTTCATTATAGTTAGAATATGTATCAATAAACAAAGTTCCTTTTGAGTTGAACGCAACATTATGTGTTCCATGATCTGGAGAATACCTTGTTATCTTACCAGTTTTTATATTAATGCCATAGAAGTTATTCTCAATTGGTGAATCTTTTGTTGCATAAACAAAAACCTCATCTGCTTTTTGATTAAAGCCTTCAATCGACTTAATCATCCAATTGCCAGAGGTTAGTTGTTTGATTAATTTCCCACTTGTTTCGTATAGGTATATATGATTATATCCATCTCTTTGACTTAACCATAGGAATTGATTTGGTGATGAAGGAATAAATAGCATTGGAACTTGTGGTTCAACATATTTATTTGATTTCTCTTCAAACAAAATGCCTGTCTTATCTCCTGTTGTTGAATTATAGCTTTCAACATCAATATGGTTTTGGAGTCTGTTTAGCTTTACAATATATATGGTTTTTGAATCTGGAGAAAAAGAAATATTAGTTAAATACATTTCCCTTTCTTCTAAACTCTCGTCTTTTCTTGTTTTAAGATAAATAACTGTTTGGGAAGATACATCATAAACACCAACCAAAACCTCATGAGACTTCATCCCTGCCATAGGATATTTCACGGGGGTATATTCAGCAATTCTCGATTCAGTGTTGACAAGAGGATAGGAAGCAACCATTGATTGATCCATCTTGTAAAATGCAAGTTTTTCTCCATCACTACTCCAAAACATGCCTTTATCAATCCCAAATTCATTTCTATGAACTGCCTCTCCATAAACAATATCTTTAGTCCCATCTTTTGTAATTTGTCTATTCTCAAAGTTTACATGAACGAAAAGATTATCATCTTTCTTAAATGCAATTCTTGGCTTTTGATAGAATATTTCTTCCTGAGAGGCTTCCTTATCAAGATTTGCAGCGACGCTTGTAAGTTTAGTTTTGAAGTTATAAATACATAAATCATTATTAGTAGATGTGTAATAGAACTCATTTTCATTAATATATTTTATTCCAAAGAAAGATTTAGGAGTATTCTCTTTTATATCTTCAATTTTAAGTATTTCTTTAGGCTCTTCCTTTGCAGTGCCAAGCCATAATGACTTACCATCCTTAGTGAAGGTAAAATTATCAGTATTATCAATAAACTTAGCATCATATATATTAGTTGGGTAGTAGTTTCTACTTTGGACATCCTCCAATTTCAACATTCTATTTTGACCTACAACTAAGTTGGTTATAACAAGTAATAATAGGGTTATAAGTATATTAATTCTTAATTTCATAGCTTTTCCTTAATAATTGTATTTTGAATATTTATTATTTCGTTTTCTTATATTTATTCCAATTTCTAAATCTTAGGCTCCAAACTCCAAAGAAAGCTTCTTTAAATATTTTCATACTCATTTTGGATTGTCCAAGAACTCTATCAGCAAAGATGATTGGCACCTCATTTAATTTAAAACCAAGCTTATATGCTGTATATTTCATCTCTATTTGAAAAGCATATCCAACAAATTTAACTTTCTCTAAATTCATAGCCTCAAGAAGTTGTCTTCTATAACAAACAAAGCCTGCAGTTGCATCACCTATCTTCATTCCTGTAATTAATCTAACATATGATGAAGCGTAATAGGACATAATAACTCTTCCTATTGGCCAGTTCACAACAGATATCTTTCCATCAACATACCTTGAACCAATTGAAAGATCGGCACCATTAGCACAAGAATTATATAGATTAATTAAATCATCTGGATTATGAGAAAAGTCGGCATCCATTTCAAATATATAATCGTAT
>JAGNRX010000064.1 GCA_017988355.1 Bacteroidales bacterium
TAATTATAAGCTTATGGGCTTGAATTGTTTCAGCTTTAAGGTCTGAATATGGCATTGAATTATCATCATCTTGGGTTTGACGTGAGATAATTTTATATTCAATCTTGTGTTTTCTAAGAACAAATGAAACAGCTTTTGATGCTCCACCACTACCTAAGATAAAAGCTTTAATATTTTTATTGCTAACATTTTCAAGTAGAGAACTCTCAAAACCAAATGCATCAGAATTATATCCTTTTAGTATAATCTTGTTTTCTTTTTCTTCAAGCCTAACAACATTAACAGCACCTATTTCTTTTGCTATTTCATCTAAGGAATCAAGGTAGGGAATGATGGTTTCCTTATAAGGCATTGTTACATTAAAGCCCTTAAGATTATTTAAAGATGATGTATTAAAAGTCTGCAATTTAAGAATGGAGATAAAGCGTTCAAGATTTTCAACCTCGAAGTTTTCATACTTAGAATCAATAATTCCTTCTCTAAGAAACTTCTCCTTAAAATAGGTTTCAGAAAAGGAATGTTCAAGTGGATATCCAATTAAACCATAGAGTTTAATCTTCATCTTATATTAATATTAAATTGTTTTCTCTTTAGTCTTTTTCTTCTTAATAAAGCCACTATAAATAAGATATAGTATGAATAGGAGGCCTAATCCAAGTAAGATATATGATAGTTCGTGAGTATATTCTTGAATCATTGATGCCTTACCATGAGCTATATATCCAAGTAGTGCTAAGACAATATTCCAAATTCCAGCACCCAAAGAAGTGAATAGGATGAAAGGAA
Organism: Bacteroidales bacterium; assembly: GCA_017988355.1. Classification (GTDB taxonomy): domain Bacteria; phylum Bacteroidota; class Bacteroidia; order Bacteroidales; family P3; genus UBA10566. The sequence continues at coordinate 787 of JAGNRX010000064.1, forward strand.
GAAGTGACATCTTAGCTAAACCAGCAGGAATTGAAATCAGCTGACGAATGCCAGGAACTAATCTCCCAACAAATGTTGAACTTCTTCCGTGTTTAACAAAATAATCTTCAGCCTTAGTCACTTTCTCACTACTTAAGAGACACATCCTTCCAAACCTTGAGTCAGCAAACCTATGAATTATAGGTCTTCCTAAGAAAAAAGCAAGGTAGTAATTGACTAAAGCACCAATAATTGCACCAAGGGTTGCAAATAGAACAACTAAGAATATATTCAGGTCGCTACCCTCTTGAGAGGCTTTGTAGGCAGCAGGAGGAACCACAACTTCCGATGGAAAAGGAATAAAGGAACTCTCAACCGCCATAAGCAAAGTTATTGTTCCATAATTCATATTATCCATATACCATGACGTAACTTCTTCTATTTTAGAGACTTTATCAACCTTGATGACTGTTGTGATAGTAGCGTTGGTTTCTGTATTTGCGTTTAAGAACATTGGTGTTAGAAAAACTGCAATTAAAAAAACAATTGCAATTAGTTTATTCTTTTTCATCAATATATATTTTTATTAAGTTTTCGTAATGTGGGTTCTTAAGTAGGGATGGACAATTCTTTTCAATCATCTCATAAGTAATATCAAATTCCAAGAATAGCTTAAAGATATAATCATCAAGATGGTCTTTCAAGTAGGGTTCTTTTGAAGATATTTCAATTAGTGAAAAGTATATATTAGGCTCGTCAAATTTATTATTATCAATTGTTTCCCTCAGCAGATGAATAGCATCCATTGTTTTTTCAGCAGAAACCATAGACAGTGCCCAATTAATAGTTATAATTGCCAATTCCTTACCCTGGTCATATAGCTCTTGATACATTTCTTCACCTCTTTCTATATAGTTTTCCTTATATAGCATTTCAGCATAAGCCAAACTAAAATGAACGTTTTCTGGTTCAAGTTCAATAGCTTTTTTAATGTAAGGCTCAGCACTATGGAAGTCATCTTGTTCAAAATAACACATCGCAACACCTAGCCAAGCATCTGAATTAAACTGGTCTATGTGAATGCAATCCTTATAGTAAATTGCAGCAGTTATCCAATTGCCTTGTTTCTCGTATGCCTGTCCAAGGAAGAAAAGAACAAGGGGTTCACCTGGGTCTAATTTATTTGCCTCGTGCAAAGCCTCTATACCCTCTGAATAGTTTTCAAGTGCAATAAGAGCTTGAGCCCTGTATAGATGAGCAGTTGGATTGTCTTCACTAATTGCAATTGCAAGTTCAAAAGAAGTTATTGCATCAAAGAAGTTATCGGTATAGTAGAGTAAAATGCCATAAGAAATCCAGTTTTGTTCTGAATAAGGATTTTGTTTGCAAAGTTTTTTAAGAAACTGAATTGATCTATCTGGATTCTCAATATACTGCGATGCATAAGCAAAGGGTTGTAGTAAGAATGAATTAGTTGGTTCAATCTTTATTGCTTTCTTATATATCTTAACAGCCGATTCATAGTCCTCAAGTGCAAAGTATTCTTCACCCAAAGAGGAATAAACCTCAATATCCTCATCATCTTGAACAAGTAGGGTCTCATAGCTCTCGATAGCTTTTGATTGAATACCAGCCTGAGAATAGAGGGAGGCAAGTGCAAACAAGAGGTCGGAGTCATCAGGGTTTGTTTCCTTGAACTTCTCTAAGAAAATAATAGCCTCTTGAGGGTCTTTATCTTGCGAAATAAACTGTGCTTTTCTAATATTTACCTCAATCTCATTAGGGTAGAGCTGGATAGCAAGAGAAATTGCAGCCTTAGTCTTCTCAGACTCGTTTACTGCAAAGAAATAATCTATAACCTCAATAAGTTCATCGGAGTCGAAAAAACAACCTTGACCTGTCGATAAGCAATCTTCAAACTTAAGAATTAGCTCATTCAAATCATCGTTATTTAAATCTTCAAATTCTTCGCTCATAGACGTAAATCATTTGGAATCATTGCAACACGATAAAGTTTATTATTCTTATAGATAACGTATATATTCCCAAAATAGAACCAATGACGATTTGAGCCATCAAAGTTAGTGAGTACTTCTCTTTCTGGTTTATTCCAAGACATCTTAGCCATATCAATGGTCATTGTCGGAATAAGTTCTTTTTGAAGGATTGCTTTATAATGTGTTGTATAAGTATCTTTATATTTCATAACCTTATTAGCCTCAATCATAGAACTAGAGAAACTCAACTTGTCGCCCAATGTGTAATCAGCTGCAACATAGAATTTCCTTCCTTTATTGTTTCTCATAAGCATTTGGAACTTTCCGTCCTTAACCAAGAAATCAATACATTGGAAAACATCACCTCTATTAATTGTTACTGGAGTTTTTCTCTTAGTGTCAATAACAGTCATCTTGAATTTATCACCACGATAGACAAACTCTTTATACATATATTCATCTTTTGCTTTTTTCAAATAGGATTCGATAACAAAAGGAAACTCATGTCTTTGTTTTGCAATAGGGTATTTATAGTAGATAGTGTCTCTTGCACCTGGCACAATAAGCTTAAGGTAAACATCAGTTAGACCCTCTGCATCGTGAACCCAGTCAGCAACCACAAATGTCCTTCCTTGCAATAGTTTTGATTTACCCTCTGGCATACTTGCAAATGAGTATTTCCTACTATCATCATCATAATTATATAATCTTGTTCCGTTATATAACCTTTCATAAGTTACCTCTGTTGTAACTGGTAGATAGAGTTTCTCACCCACAAGATTCTTAGGGATATAAGCATAGTTTGAATTTCCATCGTAGGAGGCAAGACTTAAATCAGAGTTTGCGTATTTGTTTTTAGGATATTCGTTTTTATTTGCGTTATAGTAAGACATAGGGATGAAAGGGAAGTTATATCTATTCCAAAATCCATCATATTTATAGAAAACAGTATCTTTAGAAAGACCAACAACTAATTTAATAAAGTCATATCTAAGATTTTTGAAATCTTGTTTAAACTCATCAGCATAGTATATCTTGTCGTAAGCAACCTTATCGGTTATGTATCCTGCAACAACAAACCACTCTTTTTCCATCTTTGCTAACTTGTCAGCAGACATTCTTTTAAGTTCATAGTATTCTATTCCAGTCTTATCACCAGGCTCAGGACTAGCAAGCTTTCCAACAAAGAAATTTCGACCAATAGTATCTGAAACCTTAGGAAGATATAGTGTTTGATTTTCCAGAGCATAAGGCTTAGTCATAAACTCAGCGTGGATATAGTAATCATCATATTCAAAATCTGGCAATACCTTTTCAATGCTTTTTTGACCAAAACAAATCACTGGCAAGCCAATTAATGAAAGGATTAGACTTTTAAATTGAATTCCAAAACTCATATCGTTATCGTTTTTATTCTTTAAAATGGGCATAATTTAGAAAGCAAATATACGAACTTTCGTTGAATAATTAGTATGAGAAACCTTTTTTTTATTCTAACGTATGAAAATTAATAAATAAACAAAGCATGCATATAGATATTATTACATTATTTCCAGACCTTTTCACAGGCATTTTCTCACACTCTATACTACAACGATCACAAAACAAAGGTATAGTAAGTGTTGAATTTCACGACCTAAGGCAGTATTCACTTAATAAATATAAGAGTGTTGACGACTACGCCTATGGAGGAGGAGCAGGGATGGTTATGCAAATCGAACCAATAGCAAATTGTTTGGCAGACCTAAAACAAAAAAGAGACTATGATGAGATAATTTATACCTCACCAGATGGAGAAATGCTAAGCCAAGGACTATCCAACGAGCTATCACTTAAAAACAATCTCTGCATCCTTTGTGGACACTATAAAGGAGTTGATGAAAGAGTAAGAGAGCATTTAATCACAAGGGAAATCTCAATAGGTAACTATGTCTTAAGTGGGGGAGAGCTCGCTGCTGCCATAATCTCAGACTCAATCATACGCCTAATACCAGGAGTTTTAAATGACGAAACCTCCGCTCTAACAGATTCTTTCCAAAACAATTTAGTTTCGCCACCAGTCTATTCACGCCCCTATGAATATAACGGTTGGAAGGTGCCAGATGTCTTAGTTTCAGGCAACCAAAGACTAATCGATGAGTGGAACATTGAGCAATCCATAAGCAGAACAAAAGAAAGAAGACCAGAATTATTTGAAATAAAAAACCAATAATTAAATTAATATATTATCTTTGCAGTCTGATTATTATTTAACAATAAACATTATATGTTAGAGAAGCTTAGGAAAACGTCATTTTTGCTTTCATCCAACTGGTATAAAAGATATAAAATACCATATCTTATATTAATAGTTGATATATTTTTCGTGCTTCTTTTCGCCGTTTTCTCAGTTAAAGATTATCTTGTTGGGTACTTCGATGGAATATATAAATTCAATGGAATTCTAATACTAATAATAATCTCTATCCTTCTAATAGTTAGGTTTAATATCTCACTCCTTATGTTCTCAAAACAAAGGTTTGGGCTCTATCTTTCAATACTCTTCCTACTAACAGCCATATCAATAGAATTGATTTTTGACGACCTATACTCTCCATTTATGTTAGTCTTTGAATCAGTAATACTATTTATTAATACCTTTATAATTGAACTGCCCGATTTTCTAAACACATTAATAGTATATATATTTTATATATTTTCACTCTACGGGCCAATCCTTTACTATTCATCCCTACATCTTAGGAAGAAAAACCTATCAAACAGTGCAAGTGTTTTTGATATAATGACAGGATTTTATGGAACAACACTGTCCAAAAGGCTGAAAATAATGGATATGGTTATTTATTGTTTTTTAATTGGCATAGCAATGACAGTAGGGTTAGTTTCCGAAAACATAAATTGGATGTTCCTATCAGTACCAATAAGCCTATATGCAATTTATGAATTCTTCAACAGGATGTATTTTCCTCACCTAAACAAAAAGAAAAAGATAATAATATACTTACTAACCTTTCTAATAAGCACTTTAGTAATGTTTACCCAGAAACTACCATACTACGGCCTAATATTTTTTGCATTTTCTGTTCTATTTATGTTTACCCTCCTAACAACAATGACTAAGTCGCCCCTAAGAAGCATAGCCGTAACAGTCTTTTCATTTATCATAATACCAATCTTCTGCATGGGATACAACCTCTTTGCCTTTCCGCAATATGGAATAATAGCGAAAAGCGTACCCTATGAAAATGAAAAGATATTCTACCATATAGTTGACCAAGATGGAAACTTAGGATTTAGAAACAGAAGGCTTAAGATACTTAGACCAGCATACACCAAAATCATCTACTGCCAAAAGAACTGCATAAAACTCTTAAACAAAAATTCAGTTTGGGAAACCTATACCATTCCAGATAATGAGTTAAAAAAACCAAAAAAATACTTTGATTTTTTTAAGACCAAAAACTCAGGCACCTTCAAATAAAACAAAGTTTTGAACTGTGATTCTTGCCTTAAAATATACTCTTAATTGTTTCTTTGATTCATCAAAATGGATCAGTGATTCAGTAAATTGTTTCAGTGATTCAGCAAATTAGTTCAGTGATTCAGAAAATTGTTATGGTGATTCATTTGTGGCTTTATTGAATTGCTTTGCAAATTCATCACTATCTAAGCTTAGTAATATATCAGCCACATCAAGATGGGTCATTGTCTAGGTTAATCTTTGTAGAGACGCGATTTATCGCGTCTCATCGCCGTATTGGTTTTCATGTAAATATTGTTTTATTATTATATCATTGTTATTTGGTGGGGTTGATGGTTTTGTTATTTGGTTTGTTATTGTTGGTTTGTTGTT
>JAGNRX010000065.1 GCA_017988355.1 Bacteroidales bacterium
AGGAATGCTGACCACGCAAAGGTGTACATTAATACTCCTAATGTAATCATTGAGTACTGCAATATAGCTTTGCCCGTTGAGGTCTTTCTAATCCTCTGCATTGGTTTGTTTTGAGTCATATAGAATTAAATATTATTTTGAAAAGAATTGATTAAGTGTGGTCATAATGTTTTCTCCCCTAAGGTTGCGAGCTACAATATTACCTTGATTGTCAACTAAGATGTTTTGAGGAATGGATTCTAATTTATATAGTTTTACAACAATACTATTCCATTGGAGTAGGTCAGAAACGTTTTCCCAAACTAAGCCATCATCAGAAATTCCTTTTATCCATTTTGTTCTATCCTTGTCAAGAGAAACGCCAAGTATATTAAAACCTTTTGAGTTGAATTTATCATATGCTTGAACTAAGAATTTGCTTTCAGTCCTGCAAGGAGTACACCAAGAAGCCCAGAAATCAATTAGTACATATTTCTTATCTTTAATGTAGTCGGAAGCTTTAATATCTATACCATTCACATTTGGAAGGGTGAAATCAATAAATTTTTCTCCAACCTTTTCTTTCTTTTGAATTTCTTGAACGTAGTCTTGAAGGAGTTTGTATTGATACATTCTTTTTGCATCATTATTAAGTAGAGAAACAATCTCTTTTAATTCGTTATCACTTAAATAAGCTGCTAAATAATTACTTACAATAAGTGGAGTATAGAAAGAGTTTGGGTTTTTTGAAACATCATTCATTAGAGATTGAATAGGATTTGCAGACTTATTACATCTCTCTATAAGGCTTGCATAGGAATCATTCTTTGGAGAGCCTTTGATTGAGATGTTTTCTATGTCTTCCTTAGAGCCTGTTATTTGAATGCTATTGTTTTCCATAAAGAAAGAGAAGTCTCCATTTTTGGTTGGAAGTTGAATTTGAGCAACACAAACAAAATCAACAACGCCCTTAAATTCAAACTTACCATCTCTTAGCTTTGTGGTAAAGGTTTTCTTCTCCCCACCTTCAAGCAAGAGGTTTAGCTTAACATTGCCATCTGAAATTCCAGCCACATTTCCTTGAATTGAATATCCATAGGTGATAGTTAGTTCTTCTAGTTTATTTATTAGTTCATCACCCCTAAGGTTTTTAGCAATAATTGTACCTTTGCTATCAATTAGAACATTATAAGGAATAGCTTTAACCATATATTTCTTTGCAGCTTCACCATCCCATAGGTTTAGGTCAGAAACTTGCTCCCATTTCAACTTGTCGTCCTTGATTGCTTCTTTCCATAACTTATCATCAACATCTAAAGAAACTCCTAAAATGTCGAATCCTTTTGAATTAAATTTATTGTATGCTACAACAAGATTAGGGTTTTCTTCTCTGCAAGGAATACACCAAGAAGCCCAAAAGTCAATTAATAAGAACTTCTTTCCATTTAATTGTCTATATAGATTAACAGCCTTCCCACTTGGATTCTTTAAATTAAAGTCTGGAGCTTTTTGTCCAACGGCAATTGATTCAAGAGTTTTTTCTAATTCCCTTAGTTTAAGATAGTGATAGGTTTGAGTGGCTGGCTTTAAAAGGGTGTTAAGAGTTTTGAAAAGTTCTTGATAATCCCATCTATATGCAAGGTATGAAGAAATGATGTCAGCACAGAATATATGTTCAGGGTTATTTATTACCCAGTTTTCAAGTCTTCTAAGATGGACGTCGTAGTCCTCGCCCTTAATAGGTGTTGTTACTTTATTCCATTCATCTGTCCACTTTGAGCCTTTTATTGTTGTTTTGCTAACTTGTTTTGCATCAATTTTTATTTCATAGGTTGTAGGTTCAAGATAAATTCTAAATTCTCTCATCCCATTAATTGTCAAAAGGGCAGGGATTGCTTCACTAATTGGGCTTCTGAAAGTGAATTTCTTATTTTCAACAAATGCTGTGTCAACTCTTTCGTTACCATCTCTAAAATAAGAACGTAAAGTAACAAATCCTTCATAAGTGTTAAGAATTTCCCCATTAATAACATATCCTTTTCCAAAAGGTATTGTTTGAGAGTATCCAACAAATGTGAAAAGAATTGCAAAAACCAAACTGATTAACTTCTTTATCATATAAATTGATTTATAGTGTTTATATTTTTTTCTTAGTCTTTTATTAATATTCTTTCTTCATCATTCTATCCAGTTCACGCTTAGAATCGTTTTGTTTAATAGATTCTCTCTTATCATAGGAGTGTTTACCCTTAGCAAGAGCAATTTCAAGCTTAGCGAAACCTCTACTATCAATAAATAGGAGTGTTGGAATTATAGTTAGCCCTTTCTCTTTTGTTTTTCCTTCGAGCTTTTTGAGTTCATTCTTGTTCAAAAGTAGCTTGCGTGAGCGTTTAGCTTCGTGATTATAGTAGGAGCCAAAACGATATTCAGCAATATGTAGTTCATTAACCCAAAGCTCATTATTCAGAAATGAACAATAGGCGTCTGTTAAATTTACCTTCCCTTCTCTGATTGATTTAATTTCAGTACCACACAATTGCATACCTGCAACATAGGTTTGTATGAAGAAGTATTCAAACGATGCCCTCTTATTTCTAATATCAATTATATGTTTTTCTCCCTTAACCATAAGATGCAAAGATAGTAATTTTCTAAAATATTTAAGTAAAAAACAAATTGAAATTCAATAATTAAGTTAGCTTAATAAAAAAGGTGCAAAAAAAAGTCTTCCTTTATTTAAAGAAAGACTTAGTTTATTAGAAGTCTAATAAGGTTTATCTTATTATTATAGTATGCGTCTTGGCTTAATATTCAACTTAACTGGTTCAATCATATTCTTAGGAAGTAGGATTGTGTCAAGGTCTTCTTTAGATAGAATATCATGCTCAAGCACTAGTTCATAAACCCCTTTTCCTGTTTCCATCGCTTCTTTTGCAATTTTGGTAGAGCTCTTATATCCAATTATTGGGTTTAAAGCAGTAACAATTCCAATAGAATGTCTAACTTGATGTCTACAGTTTTCAACGTCAGCCTTAATATTATCAATACATTTAGTTCTTAAAGTATCGAATCCATTAACAAGAAGTTCAATTGAATTGAATAATGAGAATGCCATAACTGGTTCCATAACATTTAATTCTAATTGAGCATTTTCACTTCCCATCATAACAGTTGTGTCGTTTCCAATAACTCTATAGCAAACTTGATTTACTACCTCTGGAATAACTGGATTAACCTTTCCTGGCATAATTGAACTACCTGGTTGCATTTCTGGAAGGAAGATTTCATGAATTCCTGCTCTTGGACCAGAACCCATTAGACGAAGGTCATTACATATCTTAATTGTTTTTAGAGCAATACGACGTAATTGAGAAGAAAGTCCAACTAGAGTGGAAGTGTCGTGAGTTGATTCAACTAAGTTTTCTGTAAGTGTAACATCCCATCCTGTAATATCTCTAAGAGCATCAACGCATAGTTTGCTGTATCCTGGTTGAGAACAAATTCCTGTACCAATTGCAGTTGCTCCCATATTAACTACTAGAAAATCTTTAATTTCTCTGATTAATCTTACTCTTTCTGAGTCTAATGCGTCAGCAAAAGCTTTAAATGATTGTCCTAGGGTCATTGGAACTGCATCTTGAAGCTGAGTACGCCCCATTTTAATAACTTCAGCAAACTCTTCAGCTTTCTTATTTAATGATGCTACAATTCTTTCAATAGCCTCGATAAGCATTTTGCTTTCCATATATAATCCAAAGTGAAGTGCAGTTGGGTATGCATCATTTGTAGATTGAGAACAGTTCACATGGTCGTTTGGAGAAAGGAATTCATATTGTCCAAGTTCTTTTCCCATGATTTGAAGACCGCGGTTAGCAATAACTTCGTTTGCATTCATGTTCATAGTAGTTCCTGCACCACCTTGAATCATATCTGAAAGGAAGTGGTCATGCCATTTTCCTTCGTTAATTTCATCACAAGCCTTGCAAATAGCATCAAATTGTTGGTCTGTAAGAAGTCCTTGTTTGTGATTAGCAATTGCTGCACCCTTTTTTGCTATGGCAAATCCTTTGATAAAGTTAGGATAGTCGCAGTGTTTTTCGTTTGATATTTGAAAGTTTTCAAACCCTCTTAAAGATTGTACACCATACAATGCCTCAACAGGGATTTCTTTTGTCCCTAGTAGATCAGATTCCTTTCTGGTCTTTCCTGAATATTTTATTTCTTTCATCTTGTAAATTAAAAATTAATAAATTTGTTTTAACTCTCTGTTTAGTAACAGTAAAATTAGTTGCAAAGGTAGTGAATTTTTTATTACAAATAAAGCTATGATATAAATAGTTTGTAATTAGTATCCTAAAATCTTAAGCATAGACTTATGGCTTTGTTCTTTAGCAAATAATTTTGTAAACCATTCTCCATTCTCATCCTTATCCAAAATTATATGTTTAGGCTGAGGGATTAAGCAATGTTGAGTGCCTCCGTAACCTGCCAAACTTTCTTGGTAGGCTCCCGTATGGAAGAATCCAATATATAGAGGTTCTTCATCCTCATTAGTATATTTAGGCAAAAAGACTGCGTTTGAGTGAGCCTCTGCACTATAGTAATCTTGGCTGTCGCAAGTTAAACCCCCTAAGAAAACCCTTTGGTATTCATTTTCCCACTTATTGATAGGTAGAAGAATAAATCTCTGTCCTATTCCCCAAGTATCAGGTAGCGTTGTTATGAAAGAGCTATCAATCATATACCAAACCTCACGGTCATTCTGTCTTTTTTGGTCAATAATTGAATAAAGAATACAACCAGACTCACCAACGGTAAACGAACCAAATTCAGTAAATATATTTGGCTCCTCAACATCTTGTTTATTGCATATCTCCTTAATTTGAGCAAGTATTTCCTCTGCCATATATTCATAATCAAAAGAAAAGGCTAAAGAGTTCTTAATTGGGAATCCTCCACCAATATTTAACGAATCCAAATCTGGACAAATCTTTTTTAGTTCACAATAAATACTAACGCATTTTTGAAGCTCATTCCAATAATAAGCCGAATCCTTTATTCCAGTATTGATAAAGAAATGAAGCATTTTAAGTTTAAACTTAGGGTTAGTAGCAATCTTTGTTTCATAGAAAGAAAGTATATCATTATATCTAACTCCTAATCTAGAGGTATAGAAATCAAACATTGGTTCTTCCTCTGCCGCAATCCTAATACCAACTTGGCATTCTCTGTCAATATGTTCATCTAATAACAATACCTCTTCCTTATTGTCAATAATAGGTATAACATTTACAAAGTCTTGACGAATTAACTCTCCAATATTTTCAATATACTGAGGACGTTTAAACCCATTACATATAATATAATGATCCTTTGTAATCTTTCCTTGCTCGTGAAGTTCGTTAATTAAATTTATATCGAAAGCAGAAGACGTTTCAATATTAACATCATTTGCAAGAACAGAATCCATAACAAATGAGAAGTGAGAACTCTTGGTGCAGTAGCAATAATTATAATTCCCTTTATAGTCAACCTTAGCAATAGCTACATTAAATAATCTCTTAGCTCTTTGAATTTGGGTTGTTATTTTTGGTAAATATGTTATTCTTAAAGGAGTTCCATATTGCTTGATTATGTCCATAAGTGGAATATCGTGGAAAACTAACTTATCATCTTCAACTAAGAATTCATCCTGTGGGAACTCAAAAGTTTGTTCTATTAAATCTATATACTTATTTTTCATTTCAATAAACTAATTTGGTTAGGTCTGACTTTTTATACTCATCTGAGTGAATTAGGTTGCAAATATCTGACAAATCTAATTAAGATTAAAATTTTTATCAACTATTTTTTGCAAATCTGATTGATAGATTGAAATATTGTTTAATTTTGCAGATGCTTTCAATAAGCAATTAAAAGTTTAAAAATATAAAAATAAATCAAAACAACAATGAAACAAGTAGTTTTAAAAAGTGCAGTACTAATCCTATTGCTATCAACAATGTTTACAGCTTGCTCTCAAAAGAAAGAAGTAAGTCAAGGTGATTTGAAAACAATCATTGACTCTGCATCTTATTGCATAGGACAAAATATGGGAACTCAAATGAAGGCTCAAGACATGGATATCAATCCTGAAATCCTAATGAATGCTTTCTACGCAGCTTATGATGGAGACACAAACTTTGTTATCAAACCAGAAAACATTCAAAATGTTATGATGGAATACGAAAAAAAGATGCAAGAAAAGCAAAAAGCAGCAGCTGCAGAGAAAGGAAAAGTTAATCGTGAGAAATCAGCTAAATTTTTAACAGCTAACAAATCTAAAGAAGGAGTTCAAACAACTGCATCAGGTTTACAATATAAAATTATTAAACAAGGAACAGGAGCTAAACCATCAATTGAAGATAGAGTAAGAATACAATATCGTTTAAAATTGGCTGATGGTAAGGTTATTGAAAGCACATTTGAAAGAGGAGAAGACCCAGTAATTATGGGAATGAATGGAATTATACCAGGAATGGCAGAAGGACTACAACTAATGAGTGAAGGTTCAACATTCTTATTTTGGATAAGCCCAGATCTTGGTTACGGCGATATGGATTCTCCAGAATTGCCAGCAGGAAGTCTTCTTTC
>JAGNRX010000066.1 GCA_017988355.1 Bacteroidales bacterium
GAAGTTCTGAAAGATGTTCAATCTAATCTTGCACCAATAGGAATTGCTGAAGCAAAACAAATGATTAAGAGCCTAAGAAGCTATAAGATTATTGAAGGTGTTCGTGGTCAAGAGCCAGTTAATGAAGAACTTTATGCAGAACAAATAGCAAGAATATCTGCACTTGTTCAAGCTGCCCCTGAGATTGCAGAAATGGACTTAAATCCTCTATTAGGCTCTGCTAAAGCAGTAGTAGCAGTTGATGCTCGTATTAGAATTGAAAAATAATAATTAAATAATACAAGTTATGATGAATAAAACATTTTGGGTGAATTTGTCATTATCATTATTGATAATAGCAATGTTTTTATTACAATTTACACCAGAACTAGAACCTTTCAAATACTGGATTTGTTTTGTAGTAGTAGTAATGGCAGCAGCTGTTATTGTCAGCAATACCTTTAGTTTAGCTTCAAAGTTTTCACAAGCAAACAAAGAAATCTTGAAAGCAAATAAGAGAATTGCAGAATTAGAAATGCAAATAACCGAAAAAGATAAATCAGAAATAACACAATAGAAAATATATGAAACTTAAAGATATTCTCGTTGCCCTTATCGCCTTAGGGGTAATCGCTATATTTTTGTTAATTGAGCCTCTAAGAGAAGGTTTTATGCAGTGGAGCGGTGCAAAGGACTGGAGGTATTTCCTGCTTGCATTTGTTAAGTTCGCCCTTCTTGCAACCCTTGGAGAAAGCATTGGACTAAGGATTTCAAAAGGAGTATATAACCAAAAAGGATTCGGACTTATGCCAAGGGCTATTGTTTGGGGATTCTTAGGAGTTATTATCTCAGTTGCTATGGGCTTATTTGCTCGTGGTACTTTTGGACTATTTACATATTTTGGCTTAGAGCTTAATCCAGTAACCTTAGCTGAGCAAACTGTTTTTATAAAAATACTTTACGCATTTGCTGTATCTATATTTATGAATACATTTTTTGCTCCTGTATTTATGACTTTCCACAAGATAACCGACACTCATATCTTAGAAAATGGAGGAACCGTTTCTGGATTGTTTAAGCCAATTGCTATGGGTAGAATAATGGAAAATTTGAATTGGAAGGTTCAATGGGGATTTGTGTTTAAGAAAACTATACCATTCTTTTGGTATCCAGCACATACCATTACGTTTTTACTTCCAAAAGAATTCCAAGTCCTATTTGCAGCACTATTAGGAGTTGCTCTTGGAGTAATTCTATCATTTGCTAATATGAAAAAGAAGTAAGAAGATATGATAAGATTAAAATCAATAATCATTATTTTCCTTCTCTCTACCACATTTTCATCAATTGCTCAAGAAACTAAGAAGTTTAGTTTCGATGTCTATGGTATATTAGATATGCAAGGATGTTATAATAATAGGAATACATATTCAGCAATTGACGGTTTGTTCTCACTGTATCCTCTACAACCTTCTTATGATGCTATTGGAAAAGACTTAAACGCTCAAGGGGGTTGGAACTTTTCGGCAGCAGCTTCAAGACTTGGAATAAGGTTAGGGCTTGGTGAGGCTATGGGTGCAAAGATAACAGGAGTAATTGAGGCAGACTTTACAGGACAAGCTGGAGGTCTTGCTCACTATATGAGACTTAGGATGGCTAATATTAATTTGAAGTGGAATAATGCTCAACTTCTTGTTGGTCAGCACTGGTCTCCAATGGTTCTTCCCGAAATGATGCCCTCAAACCGTGACCTCCACAACGGAGCTCCCTTTCATCCATTTGCACGTCAAAACCAAATAAGATTAGATTACCAACCTATTGAGAGATTAAACCTTGTTGCAGCTCTTGGATTTCAAAGAGATTTTGCAACTGTAGGAGTAAGTTCTACAAGAGACCATAAACAGCAGTCCCATACTTTTATGCCTGAGTTTAATCTCTTTGTTCAATACCGCTCACCTAATTTGTTTTTTGGCGTTGGAGGAAAACTAACAACACTTCAGCCAAGAGAAAACTTTAGTTCCGACAATAATGTTTATAGTGTAAACACTAAGATTGTGAATTATACACTAACGGCATTTCTAAACTATAAGAAAGGCAACGACAATTTCAAAATTCAAGCTCTAATGGGTGAAAGTATGAATGATTTAAGTCTTTTGGGAGGTTATTATGAGTCTTCATTTGACACAGTCAATCACTCGTTTTCCTATAAGTCAACAAAGGTTCTCTCCTCTTGGATAGATTATACCCATACTTTTGGAAAACTTAAACCAGCTTTGCTTATTGGTTATACTAAGAACTTTGATGTTGATGAGTCTAATTATGCAAATGCTTACGGAGTTGGAATGAATGTAGATAACTATTTTAGAATAGCACCAAGAATAGAATACTTCTTCTTAAGTAATTTTTCTCTAACTTTGTCACTTGAATATGCAAGCGTAAAGTATATTGATAGGGTTGCATTGGAAAGAGTAGAGGGCTTTAGGACAGCCTTTGGTTTATGTTATTTATTTAATTACTAAGATGAAAAAGCTATCTTTTGTAAAATACCACGGAACAGGAAATGACTTTATCCTAATTGACAATAGGAACAAGGATTTCGACTTAGAAGATAATGAAATAGAGTTGATATGTGATAGAAACTTTGGAGTTGGTTCTGATGGTCTAATTCTTTTAGAAAATACCAACGATGCTGATTTTCAAATGGTCTTTTACAATCCTGATGCCACCAAAGACATGATGTGTGGTAATGGGGGAAGATGTATTGTTGCGTTTGCTAATAGCTTAGGCATTATTAAGAATCAAGCTAAGTTTCTTGCACCTGACGGAATACATTATGCCAAAATCATTAGTAAAAAAGGGAGTAAAGCAAATGTTAAGCTAAGTCTCTTAGACACAGATAAGATAGTAGAGTATTCAGATGGGCAGTTCCTAAATACAGGGACTGCTCATTTTATTTCCTTTGTTAAAGACCTTAATAATTTTGACGTTATAGGAAGGGGAAAAGAAATTCGCCACGATAAGAGATTTCAAGATATTAATGGCACAAATGCTAACTTTGTTGAAATAATTAGTCAATGCAACTTAAATATTAGAACATTTGAAAGAGGAGTTGAGGGCGAAACTCTTGCTTGCGGAACAGGGATAACAGCCTCTGCAATAGCTTATGTTGATAGATATAGTTTGACAAAAAGCCCAGTAACGATTAATGCAAGAGGTGGAGTTTTGAAAGTTTACTACAAAAAGACAAAAGAAAATAAATACACCGATATATTCCTTGAAGGATTAGCTGAAAAAACCTTTGAGGGCGTCTTCTATTTCAACTAAGGAAAAGACGCGTATAATTAGCTCTCTATAAGGGTTTAATGAATCACTGATCTAATTCCGTAGATCAAAGAACTAATCTGGTAGATCAAAGAACTAATTCGCTGAATCAAAGAAAGGATTTCGTCCAATCAAAGACTTAGTTTTTAGTCCAAATAGTCTTAGAAAACATTGCAATAAAGGAGTAGATTTCTAAGCGACCAATCATCATTAATAGCATTAATGTAGTTTTTGAACCAATGTTTAGGGATTCGTAAGTTACCTCTGGCGACATATATCCAATAACAGGTCCAATATTACTTATGTTTGCTGCCGACATTGCAATTGAAGGCATAAACTCATTACCAAAAAGAGTTAGAGTAAAGGCTCCTGCAATAAATATAATAAGGTAGAGGAAGAAAAACCCAAAGACAAGATTTGTAGCCTCATCAACCAAAACAATCTTATTATATCTTATAGGTATTATTGCTCTTGGATGAAACATTCGCTTAAAGGAGTTATTAGCATATTTGAAAAGAATCATTAATCGAATTATCTTTAAACCAGTGCTTGATGACGAACTACAACCCCCAATAAACATTAGAAGTAGGAGTAGGGTTGAAATAAAAAGTCCGAAGTCTTGTGCCTCTGGAAGATAGTACCCTGTTGTTGTAACGACTGAAACAATATGAAACAGTGCAACTCTAAAGCTTTTTTCTATCTCATAATTTCTAAGGAAAAACAGAGAGCTAAATAATATAATTGTTCCAATAAGAATAATTAATAGATAAACTCTTGACTGCTCGTCACGAAAGACTTTTCCCCATTTCCCTTTAATAAGCCAATAAAGAAGAACATAACTTATTCCTGAAAACAACATTATTCCTGTTAAAACATATTGCGAGTAGGGGGAGTATTCTCCAATATTAATATTGGAAGTTGAGAAACCTCCTGTTGAAACAGCTCCAAAGCTATGGCAAACTGCAGTAAACAAATCCATCTCTCCAAGTGAAAGAAGTGCAATTGAAATAATGGTTAAGCCAACATAAATATATACAATCTTAAAAACAGAATCCTTAATATGTGGACGCACCTTTTCTTTATCCAATGAGGTAAACTCTGCATTGAAAAGGTAGTTTGAACCATTCTTATAGTTTTTTATTAGTAAAATAACAATTAGAGTTAAGCCCATTCCTCCAATCCACTGTGTTAAAGCTCTCCAAATCAATATGCTTTTCGGAACTATATTTAAGTCTTTAAGGATTGTTGAGCCTGTTGTGGTCAGTCCTGAAAAGGATTCAAACAAGGCGTTTATTGGAGATTGAAAATAGACTGGGCTAAGCAAATAGGGTAGGGCAACAATAAAAGGAGAGACAAACCAAATTATGCCAACAATAATCCTACCATCTTTTTTTGTTAAGTACTGAGGATAGTTTCTGTTGAAAAACATTAGAGAGTATCCTAAGATAAGTGAGAATCCTGCGCTGATTGCAAAGGCTGAAATGGTTGCTTCCTTATTTACTATTGCCAAAATCAAAGGAATAGTAAAGCTAAAGCCAATAAAATTAATTACTAACCCAAGAATATATTGGAAGAACTTATAATTAAATCTATTTCTAAAGGGCATTAATTAAGGAGTTTAACAAATTTATGTACTGATTCTGGAATTGTAAAAGCCACAACCTTATCATTAGCTTCAATCTGGGTGTCACCATTTGCAATAATAGCTTTCCCATTTCTAACTAATCCACCAATATTTACCCCCTCTGGGAATTTAATATCCTTTAATTGTTTTTTTGTTATTGGAGAGCCTTTCTTTGCAAGAACTTCAACAACCTCTGCATCAATTCCAGAAAGCCATTTTGAAGATGTAACCTCTCCTCCTAATGTAAAACGTGTGATATAACTTGCGGTGATTAGTTTCTTATTAATAATTGTATCTATACCTATATCTTGCGAAACATCAATATAGTTAAGGTTTTCAACAAGAGCTATTGTCTTTTTCACTCCTTGGCGATGAGCATAAAGGCAAGCCATAATATTTGTTTCTGTTGATTGAGTTAGAGCAATAAAAGCATCAGTTTCGTTAATTCCTTCGTCTTGAAGCAAAGAAACATCACTACCATTACCATTTATTATCATCACATCATCAAACTCATTAGCCAATCGATTGCAGCGGTCAATGTTTTGTTCAATTATTTTTACGTCAATTTTATCATGAAGATTAATAGCAGCTCTCCTTCCTATTCTTCCACCCCCAACAATTATTGCATTCTTAATGCTATGGTCTTCTTTGCCTCCCAATTGTTTGATTTTATTCACACTATCTGGCTTTGCAATAAGATAAATCAGGTCATTAATCAAATAGGTTTCATCTCCCTTAGGAATAATAGTTCTTCCTTTCCTTATAATACAAACTGTTCTAATGCCTAAATTAGGATGTTCTTTTGCAACTTGAATAAGAGTTTTATTAATAATTAAGGCCTTTTGATCAACTCTAAACATATATATACATAGAAGTCCATTAGAGAAATCAAAAAGTTCGGTTGCAACATTCCTAACAAGTAGGTTAGATATTTCTTTTGCTGCAATTTTCTCTGGACATACTAATTCATCAACACCCATTCCCTTAAACATTCCTTTGTTAATGTCATTAAGGTATTCTTGTGTGTTAACTCTGGCAATAGTTCTCTTTGCACCTAAGCGTTTGCCAAGCATACAGGTTATGATATTAATACTCTCCTCATGCAAAACTGAAATCAGTAAATCAGCATTTGCAACATCTGCCTTACGTAAGGTCTTTAGAGAAGTTGAGTTTCCAGCAATTGTAAGAAGGTCAGAGTCTGCTTCAAGCATTTTTAGTAGTTCAGAGTTTGGGTCAACAACAGTAATGTTGTGTTTAACCTTAGAAAGAGAGCGAGCTAAATGAAAGCCTACCTCTCCATCACCTGCAATAACAATATTCATAATGGGATTTTAGCATTAATAAAACAAAAATACATGTTTTTCCACTGCAAAGTTAATATATTTTTTTAAATTTGCAGATTATTACGATTAGAAATCGTTTTATTGCAAAGGCTTGAAAATTATTAATATTTATAAATAACAAATTACTATGTACGAAAAGTTTCAAAATTTCCTACAATCAGAAATAACAGGAATTAAAGACGCTGGTCTTTACAAAAAAGAGAGAATTATTATCACTCCTCAATCTTCTGCAATCAAGACAGCTGAAGCAGGTGAAGTCTTAAACTTCTGTGCAAATAACTATCTTGGAT
>JAGNRX010000067.1 GCA_017988355.1 Bacteroidales bacterium
GTAGAAGGCCATAAGAAGTATTAGTGTGGCATAGGGATAGCTGTCTTTAATTATCTTAACGATGAAAGGATAGTTCCATCTTAGTTTTATAAATCCTGCTTTCTTTATGCAGATAATAAGGGCTATTATTGCAGAAATAGAATAGGCAAAAAGCTGTGCAAAGATAAAGTATTCTATCTTAAATTCTGTTTTAAGGATGCCTGACCAAAGGAGGATGGAACAAAGGACTATGACTATAAAACGATCTAATACTGATAGTATGCTGTCGGTTTTGAAGAGCAGAAGCCCAGATATATTAGAGCGGAGGTAGATTAGGAGTGAGGAAAAGAACTGTGAGAGGCAGAGAAGGGCAAGTAGTTTTAGTGCGTAGGTGTCGTAGCCAAGTGAGATTGCAGACGCAAATACTACTATTGTAAAAACAATTGACATTGCAAACTTTATGGGGACGAGTTGTGAAAGGTATTTTGAGAGGAGTTGGGGGTGCTGGGCTATTAGTCTATTATTGTAGTTTGTTAGTCCGAAGTCGAGTAAGATATTGAAGATGAATGAGAAATTTAGGAGAGCAAAATATAATCCGTACTCACTTGCGGGCACAGCATTTTGAACCCCTCTATCTACTCCAAGTATCCAAAAAGATTTAATGATTATATTTAGTGCTAAAAGAAAAAATAAATTTGTTACAAACCTTTTTCTCACTTTTTATTTGTAATTTTGCTTTAATAACTCATAAAAACATTTTTTAGTATTGAAAATAGCAGTAAACACAAGATTATTATTACATAATAGGCTTGAGGGCATTGGTTATTTTACGCTTAAGACTTTAGAGAAAGTAGTAAAAAACCATCCCGAACATGAATTTATCTTCTTCTTTGATAGAGAATATCACGATAGCTTTGTTTTTGCAGACAATGTTACCCCTGTTGTCATTCCTTTTCCTACACGTGCCCCTATTCTTTGGTATATGTATTTTGAATTCTTACTGCCTCTTTATATGAAAAAGCACAAGGTTGATATGCTTTTCTCACCTGACACTTACATTCCAACAAGACCTAAGGTTCCAACTCTAAATACTTTTCATGATATTAATTATGAATACGACCCAAGTTATATTGGCAACTACTGGCATAGGAAATACTACTTGAATTACTTCCCAAAATTTGCTAAGAGCTCAACTCACCTTGTTACTGTTTCTCAATACTCGAAAAGAGACCTTATTGAGTTTTACGATATTCCAGAAAACAAGATTGATGTTGTTTATAATGCAGCAAATGAAGGTTATTATGTTCTTTCAGAAGAAGAGAAAAAGAAAACAAAAGAAGATTTAACTGGAGGAAGTGATTATTTCTATTTCATTGGGGCTATTCACAAAAGGAAGAATCTGCTTAATTTGTTTAAGGGCTTTGATTTGTTCAAGGAAAAGACCAAGAGCGATGTTAAGTTAGTTATTATTGGGTCTAAGAAATGGTGGAAGGGTGAGATTGAAGACTGTTATAATCATTTGAGATATAGGAGAGATATTATATTTACAGGAAGATTGGAAGTAGATAAGATAAATAAAATTGCAAATGCTGCCTTAGCCCTTACCTTTGTTTCTCAATTTGAAGGTTTTGGCATACCTATTGTTGAGGCTTTTGCAGCAGGATGTCCAGTTATTACTTCTAATGCAACTTCAATGCCTGAGGTTGGAGGCGATGCAGCACTTTACTGCGACCCTTATCTGCCACAGAGCATTGCTGATTTAATGGAAAGAATTTATCTTGAGCCAGAGCTTAGGGAAGACCTTATTAGAAAGGGATTTGAACAAAACAATAAATTTAATTGGGAGAAATCAGCTGAAAAACTATGGAACGCAATAGAGAAGACAATCAACATAGGATAGAAGAACTTTATAGTATTTTTCTTCAACATCCAACAATTACAACGGACTCTCGCAATATTAAAAAAGGAGACCTATTCTTTGCACTCAAAGGAGAAAATTTTAATGGGAATAAGTTTGCGGGAAAAGCTATTGAAGAAGGAGCTTCTTTTGCAATAATAGATGAAGAGGAGTATAAGGTAAATGATAGGTGTTTTTTGGTTGATGATGTTCTATCTTTTTTACAAGAATTAGCAAATTATCACCGTAAGCATTTCCCAAATCTTAAAATGCTCGCAATTACTGGAACAAACGGAAAGACTACAACAAAGGAATTATGCTTACAAGTCCTATCTCAAAAATACAATACAATTGCAACCATAGGCAATTTCAATAATCATATTGGTGTTCCTTTAACCCTACTTAGGATAAATAAGGAAACAGAGCTTGCAATTATTGAAATGGGAGCTAATCATGTTGGAGAGATTGATTTTCTTTGCAAAATAGCAGAACCAATTTATGGTTTAATTACAAATATAGGCAGAGCACATCTGGAAGGCTTTGGAAGTTTTGAAGGAGTGATAAGAGCAAAAACAGAACTCTTTAGATATCTTGACAGAAAAGACCACTATGCAATAATCAATATGGATGATAAATCTTTGTTTGATTATTCTAAAACTCATAGAAATAAGTTTTATACCTATTCTATTGAAGAGAAAATATATTCAGAAACTGCAAGCTTGGATTATAAAGGCATAAGAATAAATTCTAATCTTGTTGGGAGCTATAATAGTCAAAACCTTTTAGCCGCAATAACTATTGGAGAATTATTTGATATTCCTCTTAATATTGCAGCAAAGGCAATTGAAGACTACGAGCCAAGTAATCACCGTTCTCAAATTCAAAAAACAAAAAACAATACTCTAATTCTTGATTGCTATAATGCAAATCCTTCAAGCATAAATGCTGCATTAAAAGATTTTGAAAGCTTAAAAGCAGACAAGAAATACGCTTTTATTGGAGCTATGAAAGAACTTGGCACTTGTTCAGAAGATGAGCATAAACATGTTGTTGATTTATTAGAAATTATGAGCCTAAAAGGAGTTGTTTTGGTTGGGAAAGAATTTGAAAAGCTACGAAAAGAGAATATGCTTTTCTTTAATAGTTCAAATGATGCAAAGGAGTATTTCATAAAAAATCAGATAAAAGGGGCTACAATACTAATTAAGGGTTCTAACTCTACTAAGATGGAGGTTTTGGCTGATGTTCTATAAGGTTATTGGCTTAATGTCGGGGACTTCTCTCGATGGATTAGATATTGCTTACTGCTTATTCTCTTTTGAAAACGATAAATGGTCATACTCTATTGAGAAAGCAGAAACCTTTGAATACTCAAAAGATCTAAGAGATAAACTTCTTCAAGCTGAAAACACAACATCCTATGAATTTGTTATTATAGACAAGGAGTTTGGTCACTTTATTGGAAAGCAAGTTAGGAGATTTATTGACAAGTATAGCTTGGAGGTAGATTTTATTGCCTCTCATGGTCAAACCGTCTTTCACCAACCTCAAATTAACCTAACAACTCAAATTGGAGATATTAATGCAATTGCGGCAGAGGCGAGAATAAAAACTATTGGAGACTTCCGAAGATTAGATATTGCTCTTGGTGGTCAAGGGGCACCTTTAGTCCCTATTGGCGATAGGCATCTCTTTTCTCAGTATCTTTATTGTTTAAATCTTGGTGGCTTTTCTAATATTTCATTTGAGAAAGAAGGAAAAAGGATTGCTTTTGATATCTGTCCTGTTAATATTGTTCTTAATCTCTTAGCTGAAAGAGAAGGATTAACTTATGATAAAGATGGACTATTGGCAAGAAGTGGGAGGGTTGATAATGTACTTCTTGAAAAGCTTAATGCTTTAGATTTTTATAAGAAAGAAGAAAAGAAATCATTAGGAAAGGAATGGGTTATTGAAAACATCTTACCCTTACTTGAAGAAAGCAAGCTTGGAACAAAAGACTTAATGGCTACATTTGTTGAACATGCAACCGACCAACTATCTAATAATATTAATGGAGATGTTTTGATAACTGGTGGTGGTGCTTTTAATAAATATTTAATAGAAAGGTTAGAAACAAAGCTTAAACACAAAATCTCGATTCCAGAACCTATTATTATTAATTATAAGGAAGCATTGATTTTTGCTTTCTTAGGAGTATTAAGACAGAGAAAAGAAATTAATACTCTATGTTCTGTGACTGGTGCTTTGAAAGACTCAAGTGGAGGAATAGTGGTTGAATACTAAGAAGTCTTATTTAGAGAACTAATCTTCTTCTCTACTAACCCTACCCTTCTTTATCATACTATAGATTTTGTTTTTGCTTACACCAAGCTTGTCTGCAACATAATACACCCTATTATCATATTTCTTTAAGAAGTGTTCTATAATTAGTTTTTCATATTCC
Source organism: Bacteroidales bacterium (assembly GCA_017988355.1). Lineage (GTDB taxonomy): Bacteria > Bacteroidota > Bacteroidia > Bacteroidales > P3 > UBA10566. The sequence goes on from JAGNRX010000067.1 coordinate 4,323, forward strand.
TCTAACGTCCTTTCTTCTTTTAAGATATCTGTATCCGATATATTCTTTCTAAGATAGATTTCCTCTAAATAGATTATTGAAGATTTAGATGTTATTAGAGTTAGTTCAATTATTGCTTTTAACTCTCTGTGATTTTGTGGGTAATCATAGTTAAGTAAGACTTCCTTAGCTGCTTGACTTAGTTGCTTTATTGGCTTGCGATTCCTCTTGCAATATTCAATAATAAAAATTTCAGCCAATTCAATTATCTCATCTCCCATTTCTCTTAGGGGACATAGCTCAATTACAGACTGACTTAATATATGGTATAAATCTTTTCTGAAACGGCCTTTGATTATTTCAGTCAGTAAGTCTTTCTCTGTAGAGGCGATGATCTTAACATTTATATCTTTTTGACAAGAACATATTGTGGAATCAATCTTTCTATTATCAAGCATTTCAAATAAGATTTCCTGCTGGTCAAGACTTAGATTCCCAATTTCATCTAAATAAATTGTTCCTCCGCATGCTTTGCGAAAAAAAGGTATTATCTTTTCAACAGATGCTGTTGTTGTGATATTAACAATAACAAAGGGATTATCTTTTTGTGGCGAAAGCTCGTGAATTGATTTTGCAGTGTATTCGTGTCCAGAACCAATCTCCCCACTTATCAAAACATTATTCTTGTTTTTTGATGCCTCGATAATTAAGTCCTCAAGTATTCTAAACTTCTTCTGATCCATCTTTTACTATCTTGTCCCTATGCTTCCAATAACATTATTATCTTGGTAGTGACCTAAGAATAATATTTGTTTATCTAAGCTTAGGAATAGTGTTTTGAAGAAAGGCATCTTGTTTATTTTGGAGTTATAAGCCTCGTGCCAACGCCAAGAACCATCACTATAAACTTGTACAAAATTTATTTGAGTTCTGGATTTGTCAGAGTTATAACTTCTTACGGGGTTGAATACATTGCCAGAATAATTATCTTGATGGTCATTGAACATTATATATAGTCCATAACGGTCTCTTGAAATGGAATAAGAATTAAACTGATCACTCTCACGATAGGTCTTTTGACGTTTTGGTATATAAGCATTGCCGTTTATGAAACCTGTCTTATCAACATTTGAGATAATAATGTCTCTATAGAAATTAGCTTCTTCGCCTGTTGGACTATCTGATCTTCTTTTTGGCTGAATAATCTTTGATTCAAATTTTTGCTCTCCAATCATAATGCAATTTCCTCCAACCATTGGATATAGGTAATCAACCGTTGCAACCATATTTGAAGGAAGAGTAAGGTCTCCTTTTGATGGTATATCATCATCAGTTTCGTATTCCTTAAATTCTAAGGTTGATGAGTTTTTCTTATTTCCTCTTCTGTGGTCATAAGTAAAGGAGAAGGTTCCGATTGCAAGTTCAGGACTTGCAGTTGTTGTTGAATAATAGCCAGCAACTAAGTAATCTTCCTCGTGAGCAAAAGCACATTTGAAATCTGTTGCCCATGCCTTATCAATACTCTCTTCATGTTTTCGTTCTGAATACTCATTCATCCAAACTAGATAAACCTTGCCATCAGTATATACTTTCTTTTTTGATGTAGAGAATGATTTTATTGCAAGAAGGCTCCTTTTACCATCATTACTAACAGCAATATCTTTAATAACATAAGCATCATTACTAACGTTTAAGTTATGAGGTTTTTCCCATAATAGTCTCATCTTGTCATCATAAATCTCAACATCGATAGTTCTTCCAGAGGTATCACTTTTTAGAAAGCCGAATGCTAGTTTTGTTTTGTTTTCTGAGAAATTAAATAGGTATGGCTTCTGTCCTTCAATTGCAAAATAGTCGTAGGTCTTAAACCTTAGGGGTCTTTCACCAACTAAACGCATATCTTTTGTATGGAAAAACTGATAATATAGATTAGCTTTTCCAGTTGTAACCTTTTGAACTTGTTTCTTTGCTCTTGAACCTTTTGTTGCTTTAGGTGCATCTTCGGAAACCCTGCTTAAAATAAAACCAATAAGCTCTCCACTCTGCCAAGTTTGTTCTATTTTGAATGAAGAATGACCAAAATCCATCTTATATATCTTCTGAACATTTTGATCTTTATCTATTCTTGCCATATAGTAGTTAAGTTCAAACTCACCACCTCCTGCATATT
>JAGNRX010000068.1 GCA_017988355.1 Bacteroidales bacterium
CTAATTGTTGTTTTAGTCCAAATCTCATCTGAAAGAGCTAAGCAATTTGATCTTACCCATATTTCATATACTCTATTAGGTAGGAGGTTAGAGATTTGGAAAGGATGATTTGAGGTTGTGAAACTTGTTGATGAGCCTAATAATGTGTCTGTAATAACAATGTTCCAATTTGTATTATTTGAATAGCTAGCCCAGTCAATAATTACATTGTGTGAATTTACCTCTATGATTGAGATTTGATTTGGAGATTTACAAAGTTCTTTGATTTGAAAGTCTTTTATTAAGTTGTTGACTATTGAGTTTTCATTATATCTTGGAACAAAAGCAAACCTAACAAAACTCTCGTTTGCAAATTGTGGTATTTCTAAAGCGGTTGAGCTTAGGTGGTCTGTTTGAGTTAGATTTCTTATTTCAAAATATGTTGAACCATTATTTGTTGCAAGAAGTTTTGTGTATAGTAAAGGGAAGATGCTATCGCAGTGGTAGTAGCTGAAACGAAGTTCAGGATAGCCCAAATTGCTAAAATTAAATATTGGAGAAAGGAGTGTGTCGCCTTTTGTTTCCCAACAAGAATTTGGATTATTATAACCTGATATCTTATTCCAAGAGATGGTATCGTTAGTCAAATCATTAAATGGGAATTGACTAATAGTGTTGCATAGGGTATGGAGGAAAAACTCTGAATACCTTGATGTGTCGTTATGAATTGAGATTGCTTTAATCCTAATCTTATAATCGGTGTCTGGTATAAGACTTGTTAGGGTGTCAAATCTCGCGTAAATGTTTCTTTGATTATAGACTGTGTTTTCTCCATTATCAACTCCATACTCAAATATCCATTTCGTAACACTTGAATCCTCATTCCAAGATAGGATAGCATTAGTGTTAGAATAGGAAATGGTGTGAATGTTTGCAGGAGGAAGACATCTTATTCTTGTTGTGAAAGTGTCGATTGTTGAAAAGAAGCTTTCTTCCATTGTGCATTCTGCTTGAACTCTGTATATATAGGTTGTGTTATCGTCTAAGTCTTGTAGAGAATAGTTTGAGGAGACTAAATTGATTTGATTCCACTGGGTTTGTCCAAGTTTCCTATATTGAATGTTAAATTCCTCTTGTCCGTCAGCAAAATTCCAACTAAGATTTGCATAACTTGAAGACACATAGCTATGAGTTGGGTTAGTAGGAGGGGCACAGTAGCGAGCTGTAATGTAGATATCATCAACAATTGCTCCACCTTGTCCTCCAACTGAGGCATTATTTATCCAAGCAAAAACAAGCCTTCGTACCTGTCCAACAAATTGTGCAGGAATTTCAATATGTTCCGATTGCCACTGCTGATTTGAATTATTGTAAAACACTGATCCTATTCTGTTGGCATCATTAGGAAGAGAGTTAATGCTTAAAGGGGTGTTTTCTCCCATCAAATAAACTTTTAAACCATCATTTGGTATTTCGCCTAAGCAATTCCATTTGAAATCTAAGTAGAAGCTTGAAGCGTAAGAAGGGATTAGGACATCAATATAGGCATAAGAGATTGCAGGTGATTGGGCGTAGTAATCATTGGTATTTCCTCCATTAGTTGAAACATAAATTGATTGATTTCCGTCAACTGTTTCATTGTATGAATTACCCAAAATCCAAGGATTCAAAGACCCATTAACAAATCCGAAGGTTGAATTTTGAATGTCATCTTCAAAAGTTTGCATAACAGGAAGGTCGTAGAACTGATTAGAAATATATCTTGTACTAATAAATGACCAGCTGCTTTCAACGCCTAAGCAATTGTTCTTAACAGCAATCTGATACCATGAATCAAGGTTTAAAGATGAGGCTGGGATTTGATAAAAGTAATTATTAACAACTACTCTTGTACCCTCAAGATTAGGGTCAGAGCCAAGTGATCCATAAACAACCTCCCACTCACTCTGTGATGCATCTCCTTCCCACTGAACAGTTATTCCATTTGCTCCCATTGAATTAATAGTAAGTTGAGAGATTGGATTACAACCATTAGGTGAGGGATTGGTAAGGAAGGTTGCAATATTTGACCACTGGGTTGTGTCTCCAAGATTGTCAATCATCCTAACCTTAAAATTGTAAGCAGTTCCAATAACAAGGTCTGATATAATTATTGAGTTTGTTGAGACAATTTCTTCAATAATGTTGCTACTTTGAGATACATTATAATTAATTATCCAAAACAATCCATTGACATCATTATTCCAAGAAAGAGTTGCATCTCCATATTGGATATTTGTTGCACTTAGATTTGTGGGTGCAGGAAATAGTGAATTATCTGCATTTGCATTGAAAGCAAATGAAAGCAATAAAATGAAGAAAATATAAGCTCGTTTCATAACAATAAAATATGTTTTAATCTTTAAACAGCAAAAGTAACTAAAATGTAAACAACAAACAAAAACTTTTCGTACTTTTGCATCTTATGACAATGGAAGAACAAATAAATAGAGCTAATTATAATGATGACAGTGTAAAGTCTCTTCAATGGAACGAACACATTAGGCTTCGTCCTGGAATGTATATTGGGAAATTGGGTGATGGAGCTTCGCCAGATGATGGGATTTATATATTAATTAAAGAGGTAATAGACAATTCTATTGATGAATTTGCAATGGGATTTGGTAAGAATATTGATATTGAAATTGATTTTGAATCTAAAAAAGTAAGGGTTAGGGATTATGGTAGGGGAATACCTCTGGGTAAGGTTGTAGATTGCGTTTCCAAAATTAATACAGGAGCTAAGTATGACTCAGTTTCTTTCCAAAAATCTGTTGGAATGAATGGGGTAGGAACAAAGGCTGTTAATGCTCTTTCAGAATACTTCTACACCCAATCGATAAGAGAGGGCAAAACAAAGATAGCAGAGTTTTCAAAAGGGATTCTATCAGAGGACACTAAGATAGAGAAGTCCGACTTGCAAGATGGAACAATTATTGAATTTATTCCTGACAAAGAACTATTCGGCAACTTCTTCTTCCTTGATGAGTATATTGAAAAAATGATTTGGAACTATGCCTATCTTAACAGAGGACTTATAATAACTTATAATGGGAAGAAATACGTTTCCAAAAATGGTTTATTTGATTTGCTTGAAAACAATATAGATTCAGAAATCATATATCCAATAATTCATATTAGGGAAGATAACTTTGAATTTGCTTTCACACACTCCGAAAAAGCTTATGGTGAAGAGTACCATTCCTTTGTTAACGGACAACATACCTCACAAGGAGGAACACATCAACTTGCCTTTAGAGAATCTCTAACAAAAGTATGTAGGGAGTTTTACAAAAAAGACTACGAACCTTCTGATATACGCAGTGGTATAATATGTGCTATTAGTTTAAGAATACAAGAACCTATTTTTGAATCTCAAACAAAGACAAAGCTTGGTTCAATCAATATGGAGCCTGGTGGAAAGGGGCAAACAGTTAAGAACTTCATTAATGATGCAGTTAAACTTAATGTTGATAACTACTTATATAAACATCCTGACACAGCCGATAGTCTTCTAAGGAAGATACTACAAAGTGAGAAAGAAAGAAAAGATATTGCGAGCATAAAGAAGATTGCTAAGGATAGTGCAAAGAAAATAAGCCTTCATAATAAGAAACTAAGAGATTGTAGGATACACTATAACACAAAAGATGATAGGAGATTAGAGTCAACCCTTTTTATTACCGAAGGGGATTCTGCATCTGGCTCAATAACAAAGTCAAGAGACGTAAACACACAAGCAGTGTTTTCTCTAAGAGGTAAACCTTTGAATAGCTATGGAGAGTCGAAAGAGATTGTTTATAGGAATGAAGAGTTTAATCTATTGCAATCAGCCCTTAATATTGAAAATGACCTTGAAGATTTAAGATATAATAATATTGTAATAGCAACCGATGCCGATGTTGATGGTATGCATATAAGGATGCTACTAATGACATTCTTCTTACAGTTCTTCCCTGAAATGGTTAAGGCAGGACATGTTTATATACTCCAAACTCCCCTTTTTAGAGTAAGAAACAAACAAAAGACAATATATTGTTATTCAGAGGAAGAGAAACAAAATGCAATGAGCCAACTTGGAGCAAATCCAGAGATAACTCGTTTTAAAGGATTAGGAGAAATATCCCCTGATGAGTTTAGGTTCTTTATTGGAAAAGATATTAGATTAGACCCTGTTATTCTAAATAAAGAAAGCGGAATAAAAGAAGTCTTATCTTTCTTTATGGGCGATAATACTCCTGAAAGACAAGCCTATATAATTGAAAACCTTAGATACGAAGAAGTAATATAAAAATAATAAATCTTATTAATTGATATGAAAAGAATATATTTATTTACCACTGCAATAATCCTAACGATGTGTTTCTTCACAAACAATTCATTTGCTCAAACTGAAGAAGGTGAAGAATTGATTAAGCCTTGGACAGACATTGTTAAAAACACAGCCGACCCAGCATCATGGACATGGAGCAAGAATGAAAGCTCACGATTTGTTATTCGTGGAGATTGGGATGGCGATGGTTTTGATGAAATGCTATATGAAAGTGCAACACAACTCTTTTCCGATAATTCAGATATAACACCCCTAAACTTAATGGGTGACTTAGGCGTTTTCTTTCTAAAAAATGAAGGAGACCTTGACGGAGACGGAGGAGATGAAATATCCTTTATGTCAGTTAATAGAGATTATTCAAATCTTAACGTAATTAGAGTTTGGTCTTATACAGGCAATCGTTGGAGAGAACTATTCCAAACAGAGGTTCATATTTGGGATTGTCCAAACTATAAACCAACAACCCCTGAAGAGAAGTTTACTCACGAATGGAAGAGGAAGAATAACTATTCACTAAATTCTGTTATACTTAAGAAACACGATGGAATAATAGATGTGATTGGCATACATCCAAACGGCAGATATGCAATTGAGGAAATTAGAGTATTGGATAAGAGTGCTATGAAGAGAAAATGGGGAATGATTATCCAGCCTCGTGAGGATTAAGACTTCTTTCTTCCTAACTAAATACTTATTTCAAAGCAATAATTAATTAAGCCGAATATGAAAAAGCTATTTATTATATTATTCATATTTTTGTCTGTTAATTTATTTTCACAGACCAAAGAATTCAATATTGAAAAAGCTGTCTATTACCTAGCCTCTGATGAGTTGCAAGGAAGACACCCAGCCACCAATGGAGACACCTTAGCTGTTGAGTTTGTTGCAAATGTTTTCAAAGAATTTAATATAAAACCTTTCTTTCCCACCTATTTTCAAGAAGTAGTTTTTAAGAATATGCGTTCTATTGCAACAAATAGCAAGCAGGCAGGCCCAAAATCTGAAATTACAAGAAATGTTGTTGGAGTGATTGAAGGAAGTGACCCAATTCTTAAAAATGAATATATAGTTATTGGAGCTCATCTTGATCATTTAGGATTGGGAGGTGTGATGAGTGGTTCGATGTCAAAAGAACAAGGCAAAGTCCATTATGGAGCTGATGATAATGCTTCTGGTGTTTCTCTAATGCTTGACTTAGCAAGAAAGTTTTCTGCTTCTCCTACAAAAAGGAGTATAATTTTTATTGCCTTTGCTTGTGAAGAAAAAGGATTAATTGGCTCTAAGCAATTTCTTGAAGGACTTCCTTTTGAAACAACTAAGATTGTTGGAATGCTTAACTTCGATATGGTAGGTAAACTTAAAAACAATAACCTAACAGTTGGTGGTTCAAAGACATCAAATAAAGCTGAAAAGATTATTAAAAGATATTCCAAACAATATGATTTGAATATTACCCTATCCAAAAGCGGAGTAGCACCTTCAGACCACGCTTCTTTTTATGCTAAATATATACCAGTTTTCTATTTCACAACAGGAGCAGACTCAACCTATCACACACCATACGATATTCCAGAGAACATTAACTATCAAGGGATAGAATTGCTTTCATCATACACTTTCGATATTGCAAATGATGTTGGAAACATGAAAACAAAATTAAAGTTCAAGAAGGTTAAAGAACCTAAATCAAAAGGGAGTATGGCTTCAATGAAAGTAACCTTAGGTCTAATGCCAGATGTTACAGGAAGTACAACAGAAGGCTTAAAAGCTGAGGTGGTTTCAAGAGGAAAGCCTGCCGACAAAGCTGGAATGATGAATGGTGATATTATTATTGAACTTAATGGCAAAAAAGTAAAGGATATCTATTCTTATATGGAAATACTTGGAAAACTTGAAAAAGGCGCAACCATTACTGCTAAAGTAAAAAGAGACGGAAAAACAAAAGAATTAAAAATTAAGCTATAAAACTAACTTTAGAATGAAAAAATCTACAATTGCAATATTTTGGGTTCTTGCAATAATTCTAACCCTATCAACAAGCATATACCAGCGCATAACAGGACCAACAAACCCTAAGAAAACTACAATAACTATTAATAGTAACGAGTAC
>JAGNRX010000002.1 GCA_017988355.1 Bacteroidales bacterium
TGTTATGAGAGATATCTACTATGGAGACACTCTTATTGTTGATGATAAGGGAAATCACATTGGTGGCAGAAGACTTAAACCAAAGAAAGACTTAACTTGGAAAAGCTTTAAGTGGGGCATGCTGGTTTGTCATCAAGCAATTTTGGTTAAAAGGAGTATTGCTCCAAAATATGATTTGAATTATAAGATTGCAGCAGATTATGAGTGGGTCTTGGAGTCCTTTAAAAGAGCTGAGTATATTGTAGGAACAAGGCATAAGGTTGCTTGTTTCTTAAGTGGAGGGCTTTCTCGAAAGAATATAATGAGAGCTAATTTTGAACGTTTTAAAATAATGAAAAAATACTATGGCTTCTTCACAAGCCTCTTATATAATTTCTTAATGATATTCCGTTTTGCCTACACAGTCATTAAACTTAAAAGAATCTAATTTTCTTATTTCTTGATTTGTGGGGCGAAAAGATAGACCCTTGCTTCAATTCGTGCTAAGAAAGCATCGCCATATTCTAAGGTTGGGCTTTTAATATAACCTCCTATTGCAGACAATTGAACCTGCTTAAATACTCTTTTCCCTATTGAAAAATCTATTTCTGATAATCCTTGGTTTTTAAATTCAGAAGTGTATTGTAGCTTGAAGTGAAGGCTATGCTTTGGAATGCTATATCTTAGGGATGCTTGATAAAGAGGTAAGTCTTTAGCCTCAAGTCGTATTACATCACCAAGGAAAAGATTACTAAAAGAATTTCTTATAATAGCTCCTTTATCTATTTCTGTGCTTTGAAGAACTCTTGCTTGGAAATCTAAACGTTGGGAATTGTCCAAGACAAACATTTTTCTAATTCCAAATGAATAAAGTATTGCATTATTAGCTATTGCATTTTGATATAACACTTCAGGATTTAGTTCTATTTCAAATGGGAGTGTTAGCGTTGCATAAAGTCCAGTCATAAAAACATTTGTATCAATCTTTGAACCAAATTCATCATATAAGGCTATACCTATTTTATTTAGTCCTTTATCTATCCCTCTATTATTATACGAGAGAGTTATGGCTGAAAAGTTGGTTTGAAATAAGCCACTACCCATTAGTCCTCTATCACGATGAAGAATATCGTAAACAAATCCTATATTACAAAACAACCCATTACGAGAATAATACTTAGTTATTGAACCTCCAGCAAATTGAAGTGATAATTTCTTGTAATTGAAACCAAAGTTAAGACCTATTGCCCTATCATTTACCAAATAATGGTCATCAAGGGTTATGGTTTGAATACCAAAGCGAATACTTGTTGATTTATTAAGAAATTGATAGTATGCTTCACGAAATCCCCCAAATCCATTATTATATGTTTGATCTAAACCTTTATCATGTCTTGCCCACTTTTTAATTCCTCCTTCAACATAAAAGGTATGTTGTTTGATTGAATATTCAAGTGCTGCATATCCTGCAAAGAAACCAAAAACATTATCGTCAATCATTCCTGCTGAACCTGTTAATTCTATTCCTGCTTTAATTGGAATATAAGGTATGGGTTTTGTGAAACTACCTAATTTACTTGGGCAGTTCCATTGTGCATTTGAAATAAAAGGAATAAAGATAAGTAAAAATACTATTAGTGTTTTTCTCATAAGAGGATTTATTAATTGTGTTTAAACTTTAACATACCAAATCCACCTTCATTAGTGCAAGTCCTTGTAAGGGTCAACCTACCTTCCTTAGCATAGTCAGGTTTAATTTTCACAACCATTTCCATGTAATAGCCATTGTTTTCTTTATTTTCAACCCATTCTCCTTGCTTTACTAGTTCCAAGCCGTCAAGTTTTAATTTTGTTTCGTTCATTCCTATTAGGCAAGGCTGATGAACAAACTCAACCAAAATAGTTATCTTAATTTCTTCTCCAACCTTATAAATTGCATTCTTGTCATACTTTTCTTGACCATTAATCAAAAAATTAACATTGCAGGAAAAACCTACTAAACCAACCATCATCATTATTGCTAATGATATTATTCCTTTTTTCATAATTAGATAGATTTTAAAATGATTATCTTTGTAAGACTACTTTAATTGTTTGCTTTCTATTTTTATTTTCCACAACAATAAAATAAACCCCATCCTTAAGACTGTTATTTGGTGACCAAAGAACTTGATTAATTATTATTGTATTAGGCTTATTTATTTTGTCAACAATCGTACCATTTACATCAATTACATAAATATTCTTTACATTAGGAAGAAGATTGATTAGTGCAGACCTCCTTACTGGATTAGGATAAACACTTAAACTTGCTTTATCAGTTGAAATATTATTTAATGAAGAGGTTGGAGTTGGAGTCCAAGTAATGCTAATATTTTGGAAGTTTGTAGTATTTGCAGGTGTTAGAGTTAGAGCTTGGTCTGATTTATTAAAAGTGTAAGAAGCATAAGGACCAGAGCCATTATTTTCTGTAAACTCAATACAAACCTTATAATTACCATCAGGAACAATATTACCGCTAATATCAGTTCCATCCCAAGAGGCTGTTCTTGTATTATGGGAAGGATAAGTTGCGCCTGTTTGAGCATCAACAATACTATAAGAACTATTTGTTGCTAATTTAAACTTCGTCAAATACATTCTGTAATTTGTGTTTTGAGAACGAAACAAACGAGTTTTCACAAAAGTATTGGTTGAAGCATCTTCAATCCAAATTGCTAATATATGCTTAGGTTTATACTCTCCGTTATTAGTAACGGTCTTAAGTGATATTGATAATGTACCTTGCGTTTGAGAGAAACTAGGTAAGGCACAAGCTATGCAAACTAATAAAATTAATACTTTTCTAAATAAATTCATTCTTGATTCTTTTAATAATTTTCTCTGTCAATAATTGTGCAAATATATTAATAAATAAAATTTCATCTACGATATTAAAAAATAAAACGTAATTTTGCCTCATATATTTATTTAAAATGAAAAAGATAGCACTCCTAATCTCCTTAGTTATATTAACTTGTAGTTGTGAATTAACAAGTGAATATTTTGTAAATAAAGATAAATGCACCGATTGTGGCAAGTGCTTTAAGGTATGTCCAAATGATATGATAGTTAGAGAAATAAACTACATTGAAGGCACAGATACGTTCTATGTTGCTAAGATAAGGACTAATCGCTGCGTTGGTTGTGGCAAATGTCAGGATGCTTGCGTAAGAGAAAACGGAGAAGATAATAATGCAATAATAGAAAAATAATCGTTTATTGCTCTACATTCAAAAGGTTTTTGTAATTTTGACAAAGATTTTTTGAATTAATCGTATGGAAAATTATTTAGTATCAGCTCGTAAGTACCGTCCTGCAGATTTTAAAAGTGTTGTAGGGCAATCACATATCACTACAACTCTCCAAAATGCAATTAAGACAGACCAACTTGCACAAGCTTTTCTTTTCTGTGGTCCAAGAGGGGTTGGCAAGACAACATGTGCAAGAATACTAGCCAAAACAATTAATTGCACTAATAGGACATCTGAAACAGAGGCTTGCAATGAGTGTGAGAGCTGCCTTTCTTTTAATAACAATTCAGCTTTTAATATTTTTGAACTCGATGCTGCTTCAAACAATTCGGTTGATGATATCCGTGATTTGGTTGATCAGGTTAGGGTTCCGCCTCAGGGTGGAAAGTATAAGGTATATATTATTGATGAGGTTCACATGTTATCAGCTTCGGCTTTCAATGCCTTCCTCAAAACCTTAGAAGAACCACCCGCTTATGCAAAGTTTATTCTTGCAACAACAGAAAAACATAAGATAATCCCAACCATTCTTTCTCGTTGTCAAATCTTCGACTTCCATAGGATAAGCAATGAAGATATTTCAACTCACTTAGATTATATTGCTAAGAAGGAAAATGTTGAGGCAGAGGTTGAGGCTTTGGACATCATTGCAGAAAAGTCTGATGGTGGCTTACGTGATGCTCTTTCAATGTTTGACCAATTGGTTTCCTTTACAGGGGGAGACTTAACTTACTCAAACATAATTGAGAACTTAAACATCCTTGATTACGATTACTATTTCCGTTTTGTCGATTACCTTCTTCAAAGTGATATATACAATACCCTCCTCCTATTCAATGAAGTTTTAGATAAAGGCTTTGAGGGTTCACACTTCATTAATGGTCTTTCTTCACACCTTCGCAACTTATTGGTTGGCAAAGATGCTTCAACAATTAAGCTTATGGAGGCTAGTAAGAGCATACAAAAGAAATACTTAGAACAATCCTCTCAGTGTAGCGTAACCTTTATTCTTAGAGCCTTAGACTTTGCAAACACTTGCGCAATGGACTATAGAAACTCATCAAATAGAAGACTTTGTGTTGAACTTGCTTTGCTTAAGATTGCAAACATAATGAAGAAATTGCAACCTCAATCAGAGTCACCCAGGCAAAGCTTAGATGAAAAAAAAAATGAAACTAAGCCAGTAGAAAACAATCAAGAGACTAAAAAACAAGAACTCAAACAAGAAGTTGAGTTTAATGAAGAAATAAAGCCAGAAATAGAGAGTAAAGAGATAAGACAAGAGGCGCAAGAAAAGAAGATAAAACCAATAAATCTTCCTAAAACAAGCTCTTTTTCAATTAACGTTGGGGTTGAACAAACAATTAAACTTGATCAGAAGGAGAAAGAAAAACTAAACCCTCCTACTATTGCTTTGGACTGGAATCTTTTCAAAACAAAACTAAGCGAGTATGCAGATGCAATTAAGGAGTCTATGCCTAATCTCTTCTTTATTCTATCAAGTTGCGAGATTGAAAACAATAATGACAACACCGTAACAATAACCTTCCTTAACTCAATGCAAGAAAAGGAATTTGAAGCATCTAAACACGAAATTGTAAGGATAATTAGGAAGGCAACCCTTTGTGATAGTTTTCTTTTTAGAACAAAAATCTTCCAAGACCTAACCAAAGAAAAGCTTTACCGCCCTTTAGATAAATTTAAGTTCCTTGCCCAAAAGAATCCTTCTCTAATGAAACTTCGGACAGAGTTTGACTTCGATATCGATTATTAAAAAAAGAACAAAAAGATAATACAATAGAATATTATGGGAGAGGCATTAATCTTTTTAGGGATATTGATTTTTTCAGCACATCTATTCTCAATGATTTTCTCAAGAAAGAAGATTCCAGATGTTTTACTATTATTGATTATTGGAATAATCGTTGGCCCCCTCTTAGGCTTGATATCTCCTACTTTTATGGGACGTGCAGGAGGCATATTCACAACCGTTGTCTTGGTTGTGATTCTTTTCGATGCAGGAACGGACATCAGCATACACGACCTAAAGAACGCCTGGAAACCAACAATAACACTTACTATCTCATCTGTAATTGGCTCAATTATTTTAGTTACAGCAATAGTTTATGGCATAGGACAATTGGTTTATTACGCTAGCTCAGGAATGGTTTCTGACAACTTACTCCCACTAATTAGAGAAAACACAGTTGCTGCTATATCAAATGAAGTTCTTCATCCAATAAAGGGAGTCTCGTTTGTTAACAGCTTAATTATTGGAATCATTCTTTCTGGAACATCCTCAGCTGTTGTTATTCCTCTAGCTCAACAACTAAAACTGGGTAAAGATGCAAAGACTGCTCTTGTTTTAGAAAGTGCAATTACAGATATTATTTGTTTTGTTTTAGCTCTTGCTTTTATGCAGTCTGCTCTGGCTGGTGGAGGTGTTAATATTGGTTCAATCACAGGAGGCGTTATCTCTTCTTTCGTTATGGCAACCATTATTGGCTTTGTTTCAGCACTTGCTTGGGCGAGCCTCCTACATAAGATAAGGACATTTAAAAACTCAATGTTCCTCACCCCTGCCTATCTATTTATTGTTTATGGAATATCAGAATCACTTGGCTTTAGTGGAGCAATTACAGCCTTAGCAGTTGGCATTACAATTACTAATATGGACTTCTTCAAATTCAAATTTTTAGAAAAGCACCAAAAAGGCAAAAACCTAAAACAAACCGAAAACGAGAAAGCATTTATTGGTGAGATAGTATTTGTTTTGAAAACATTTTTCTTTGTATATATTGGTATATCAATACCTTTCAATAATATTATTGCATTAGCTACTGGACTTATAATTACAGTAATACTACTTGCAATGAGAATATATATTGCAAAATACTTCTCTCCAAAGTCTTCTAATGGATACGACAAGAGCATAATAGCATTAATGATACCAAAGGGACTTGCAGCTGCTGTTTTAGCTTCAATACCAGAACAGATGGGACTTCCTCAAGGAGAATTGATTAAGAGTGTGGTTTTTGCAACCGTCCTATTCTCAATCTTGATTTGTTCAATCTTTATTTTCATCATAGGACGCTATCCGAAAGCAAATGTTTTAATGCGAGTATTCTTTAAAACTACAAAAAAAACACAAAAACAAGCACCTCTTATTGAAGAGGTTAGAGAATCTGAAGAATAGGAAAAATGAATCAAAGATCTAATTTCTTGAATCAAAGAAAGGATTTACTGAATCAAAGAACTAATTCCGTAGAACAAAGAACTAATTCCGTAGATCAAAGAACTAATTCCGTAGAACAAAGACTTATTTTAGAAAAGTGATTTATTTCTTTTTACGAAAGATTGAAGTTACTTTTTCCCAAAATGATTTCTTTTCTTTAGCTGGCTCTTGAATTTGAGCAATCAAGGCTTCATTGTCTTTATTAGTTGATTTATCTATTGATTCCTCATTTTGAATATCCAAGCTCTTAGAATCTTCGGTTTCTTTTTCTAATACTACTTCCTCTGGTTTCTCAATTGAAACGTTTTCTGTTAGATATATCTTCTCTACTTCAAAGAAGTTTGGTCGAGATTCTGGTTTAAGAATCTTCAAGCTCTTAAGTATTTTTTCAACCTCTTGCCTATCTTCTGGGGTGTCGGCAGAATAATACTCTATTATATATGTATATCCGTTGTCAATAATGCCGTAAAAACCTCCTCTAAAATAATCTCTTAGTGGACTATTTGTGTATTCTACGAATTTACCTTTGTATTTACTTAGTTTTTGAGTCTTAACTTTTTCAATTATCATATATTCAAAGCCTGGCTTCAAGCTTTTTTCTGAAGATGCATTTATTATTGCAGATTCCTCATCTACAGCTTTCTTTATGCAATGAACACTGACTGAATTATTATTTTCCTCATTATATAATCGTATTTTAAAATCAAGCATCTTCTTTTCCGTCTTACTAATTAACCAGTAGTCAGGCATTCTTAAGCTTAGGTTCTCTATTTCAACTTTCAATATATCTTTTTGAGCATAAACGATATTTGCTGATATAGAAATTACAATTATTAATATTGCGGTTAAAACTCTTTTCATATCTTGGATTAATTTTTATTTTAAGTTATATCTGCAAATATACTATAAAAAATTTGTTTGCAAGAAAAAATTAGTATTTTTGCAGTCTTAATGTTCAAAAAATCGAACTTTAAGCATGTTTACTATATAACCATTACAAATTCTATTCTAATAAGAATAGAAGGCATTCTAACAAAGTAATAATATGGACAACCAAGATCAAAACACTGTTAATTCAGTTGAAGAAAATGTAGTTAATCCTACAGAGCAAGAAGTAAAGGAAGTTGTTGAACCTTCAACAGACCTGACAACAGAAGAACCAATAGAAGCTACAGAAGTAGTTCCAGAGGTGGTTAAGGAAGAAACTGCGGAAGTAGTTGCACAAGAAGCTGTAGTTGAAGCTACAGAAGTTATTAAAGAAGTAGTTGAGCCAGTTGCTTTTGAGGATGCTCCAAAAGTGGAAGCACCAAAGCCAACAAAAGAAGAGGCTAAACGTCACAGCTATTCTGACGAAATACTTTCAGTTGAGAGTGATGACGAGTCAGAAGAAGAAGAATCTCATGAATCAGTTGAAGAGCTTACTGCTAATTATTCAAAAATGAGTCGCCAGGAGTTATTGGAAGAAATCAAGACCTTGGTGGATTCTGAAAACATTCAACAAATGAAATTGCGTGCAAGCTTAATCCGCAATTCATTCAAGTTACTAACTACTGAGGCTATTAATTTGGCTAAAGAAAAGTTCCTTGCTGATGGTGGTGTTGAAGAAGAATTTAAGTTTGAAGATGACTCAATAGGAAAAGAGTTTAACAAGTATTATTCACTTTATAGAGAAAAAAGACAAGCTTACTTAGAACAAAAAGAAAAAACTAAACTTGAAAATGTTGCTAAAAAGAATGCAATATTAGAGGATTTACGTGAGCTTCTTAATTCTGAAGAGAGCTTAAAAGATATATATGATAAGTTTAATCTTATTCAAGATAAATGGAAAGAGGTTGGTCAGGTTCCAAGAACAGAGGTTAATGGACTTTGGCAAAACTATCACTTCCTTATTGAAAAGTTCTATGATAAGGTTAAGATTAATCGTGAACTAAGAGATCTAGACCTTAAACGTAATCTTGATGCTAAGATAGAACTATGTGAGAGAGTTGAGGGTTTGATTTTAGAGACAAATATTAATAAATCATTTAAAGCTCTTCAAGAAATTCATCAACAATGGAAAGGCATTGGCAGTGTTCCGATGGATAAGAATGAAGAGATTTGGGAAAGATTTAAAATTGGATCAGACAAGATTAACAAGCTTCGTCAAGACTATTATGAGACAATGAAGGTTGAACTTGATAATAATCTTCTAGCTAAAGTTGCTCTTTGCGAGAAAGCAGAAGAGGTTATTAAGAGAAATCACGAGTCTCCAAAAGAGTGGAATGATGCCACCAACGAGTTGAATGATATGCTTAAACTTTGGAAGACCATCGGTTCTGTTCCTCAAAAAGATAATGAAGCTATATGGACTCGTTTCAAATCATGTTTAGATAATTTCTTTGCAGGTAAAAAAGAGATATTTAACAAATTGAAAGAAGAGCAAGACATTAACTATAACAAGAAGGTTGAGATATGTCTTAAGGCTGAAGCAATTTCTGAAAGAACAGATTGGAGAAGTGCAACTCAAGAACTTCTTGGTCTTCAAAAGGACTGGAAAGAAATTGGATATGTGCCTAAGAAATTATCTGATAAACTATGGGGTCGTTTCCGCAGTGCTTGTGATAAATTCTTTGAAAACAAATCATCTTTCTATGTAGAGAACCGTGCTAAGGAAACTGAAAACCTTGCTAAGAAAGAAGAACTGATTAAACTTGTTAAAGAATTCCAGTTTGGAGACAATAAGGAAGAGAACCTTAATGCAATAAAGGACTTCCAACGTCAGTGGTCAGAAATACAATATGTGCCACTTGCAGAAAAAGAACGTCTTCAAAAAGAATTTAGAGGTGCAATAAATGCTCATTTTGAAAAGCTTGAAATTGATGTTCGTGAATTCCAACTTAATAACTACAAAGAAAGAGTCTTCAATACAGGTGGTGATGATAGAGGAGTTTCAAAAGAAAGAAGATTCTTACAAGACAAGATTCAAAAGCTTAAGGAAGATGTAAGCTTATGGGAAAACAATCTTGGATTTTTAGCAAACTCAAAGCAAGCTGACATTCTTAAGAATGAGTTTGAGAAGAAAATGGAAAATGCAAGGAAAGAAATTGCTTTAAATGAGGCTAAATTAAAGATGATTGACAGCTCAAATGAGGCTGAATCAAAATAAATTAGCTAAATCTATTGTAGATTAAATAATTATTTATACCTTTGCTCTCTGAAAATTAATAGAAATAATAACTAAACCCGTTTAAATCAATGGATAAACGGCAAAACAAATAAATATGAAAAAAGATATTCATCCAACAAGTTATCGTCTTTGTGCTTTCAAGGACATGTCTAACGACGAAGTATTTGTAACAAAATCATGTGCTAACACAAAAGATGAAATTGAGATTGACGGTGTAATGTACCCTTTAATCAAAATGGAAATCTCTAACACATCTCACCCTTTCTTCACTGGTAAGGTTAAGCTTGTGGATACTGCAGGTCGTGTTGATAAGTTCATGAACAAATACAAAAACCGCAAAGAAGTAAAATAACATACTAATAATATGTATTTTAAAAGAGTTCTATCATTAGTGATAGGACTCTTTTGTTTTAAATACTATTTTATTTAACTATGTCTTACGTTTATATGAAACAAAATGCATATATTTGCGTTGTAATATTAAATAATCAAAACACATTTTCATCATGAGTTACATACTATTTGACGACGTTTCAAGAAAATCATTAAAGCCGTTAACCTATATAAGACCTGTTTGTGATATTCGAATTGGAATACTCACTATCAGGGAGAAATGGGAAAAGTACTTAGGAGAGAAAACCTCTACCCTTACAGAAGAGTATCTTTCTTCTAAATATCCAATTGTATTTGCTGATTCAATGACTTTAATTAATGGTTCTGTATGCCCAACACCAAAACTAGTTGAAGCAATCAAAAACCTTTCTTTCAATCAGGTTTTAGTTTATAATGACAATATCATTGCTATGACTAAGACAAGAGAAGACTTCCTTTCTGAAAGCGAAGACACTCAAAAGGTAGAATTTTACGATGACTTCATTAAAATAAATCATCTTTGGGAAATCTTCACTAATAACGCAAGAGCAATTAATGAAGACTTTGAATTAATAACAAAGGGAAGAGTTTCTCAAAAGCTAAGTTCAACTAATACTGTTATTGGAGAAGATAAGGTATTTGTTGAAGAAGGTGCTTCTGTTGAATGTGCTTGTTTGAATTCTAAAAATGGACCAATTTACATTGGAAAGAATGCAGAGATTATGGAAGGAAGCGTTGTGAGAGGTCCTTTTGCAATGTGTGAAAATTCTGTTTTGAAACTTAATTCTAAAATATACGGTCCAACTACACTTGGACCATACTCAAAAGTTGCTGGAGAATTAGACAATGTTGTCATATTTGGATACTCAAATAAGGCTCATGATGGATTTATCGGAAATTCTGTCATAGGAGAATGGTGTAATATTGGTGCTGACACAAATGCATCTAACCTCAAAAACACCTATGAAGAGGTGAGAATCTGGGACATAGAGAAACATACTTTCATTAACACAGGACAAACTTTCTTTGGTACAATATTTGGAGACTATTCTAAGTGTGGGATTAATGTAATGTTTAATACAGGAACAGTTATTGGAATAAGTTCTAATATATATGGAGCTGGTTACCAACGTAATTTCATCCCTTCTTTTGCTTGGGGAGGCACAAATGTAGGTTTAAAACTATATGAACTTGATAAAGCAATTGAAGTTGGTGAAAAAATGATGGAAAGAAGAAACATGGTAATGACTGATGATGATAGAAAAATACTACACCACATATTTAATCAAACTTTAAAAAACAAGAAGCTTAGATAAATTATGTACGACGAAACAATGATTGAATTCTCTAAATTGATTGCAGGGGAGCCTGAATTCATTCCATTATTAACTGACGATGACACATTAGATTTTGGAGTTAAGGAATTACCCTCAGAACTACCTATTCTACCTTTAAGAGGTAATGTATTTTTTCCAAGTGTTGTGATGCCAATTACAGCTGGAAGGGAGAAATCAATTCAACTTATTAAAGAAGCATATAAGAAAAAACTAATAGTTGGTGTTGTTGCTCAAAAGAATGATGTTGATGACCCAGAATACGACGACTTATATAAAATAGGAACAATTGCCAGAATTGTCAGAACATTAAATATGCCTGACGGAACCACTATGGTTATAATTCAAGGCTTAGATAGATTCCGTTTAGATAGTATTTCAAAATCAGAACCTTTCTGGACTGGTAAGGCAAGTCTGTATCACGATGAGTCAAAGAATATCCCTAAGAATGCTAATGCACTTGTTGCGGCAATGAAGGATGTCTATTTGAAACTAATCAAACTAACTCCTAACCTTCCAACAGATCTTACTTTTGCCATTCAAAATATTGATAATCCTTATTTCTTATTAAATTACATTTCTGCTCATATTGATGTTTCTCTTGAAGACAAACAAAAACTATTGGAGATTAACGACTTCACAAGAAGAGCAACAAAGGTACTTTCAATTTTAAGTAAGAATGTCCAAATGCAAGAAGTTAAGTTGCAAATACAAAAGAAAGTATCTACAGATCTTGATAAGCAACAAAGAGATTACTTCTTAAATCAACAACTTAAAACAATTCAAGAAGAACTTGGCTCAAACCCTACTGAGCAAGCTGTTAGTGAACTAACCGAAAAAGCAAAGTTAAAACATTGGAGCAATGAAATTGAGACTGCATTCTATAAAGAACTTACAAAGTTAGAAAGAATGCATAGTAGCTCACCTGACTACTCTATTCAATTGAACTATTTGAACTTTATGGTTGAACTCCCTTGGCATGATTACACGGTTGACAACTTCGATTTGAATAAGGCAATGAAGATATTGGACTCTGACCATTATGGATTGGAAAAAGTAAAGGAAAGAATAATTGAATACCTTGCTGTGATTAAACTTAAAGGGGATATGAAATCTCCAATACTATGTTTAGTTGGACCTCCAGGGGTTGGGAAAACATCTTTAGGAAAATCAGTTGCTAAGGCTATTGGAAGGAACTATATCCGCATGGCTTTAGGTGGTTTAAATGATGAGAGTGAGATAAGAGGACATAGAAAGACCTATATTGGGGCTATGCCAGGAAGAATTCTTAAATCTATTAATAAGTCTAAGTCTTCAAACCCTGTTTTTGTTCTTGATGAAATTGATAAGGTTTCAGGCATGACAGTAAATGGGGACCCATCTGCAGCAATGTTGGAAGTTTTAGACCCAGAACAAAACACTGCTTTTCACGATAATTACCTGGATTTGGAATATGACCTATCAAGAGTTATGTTTGTGGCAACAGCAAACTCATTAAACAGTATTCAACCTGCGCTTATAGACAGAATGGAAGTAATTAATATTCCAGGATATATAGTTGAAGAGAAGCTACAAATTGCTAAAAAACACTTAGTGCCTAAGCAGTTGAAAGAGCATGGGATGAAGAAATTGCATATAAGTATTCCTGATAGCGTAATACTAAAAGTAATTAATGAATATACACGTGAGTCAGGAGTAAGGCAATTAGAAAAACGTATAGCAAAGATAGTTCGCTACCGAGCTGTTCAATTGGCAAAAGAAGAACAGTACTCTAAATCAATAAAAACAGAGGAGCTTAATAAAATATTAGGACTTCCAACCTCAGAACACGATATGCATCTTGAAGAAGATACTGTTGGAGTTGTAACAGGCTTAGCTTGGACTCAGGTTGGCGGTGAAATACTATTTATTGAAGCAAGCATTAGTAAAGGAAAAGGCATATTAACTCTTACAGGAAATCTTGGAGATGTTATGAAAGAGTCTGCAACTTTGGCATACGAATACTTGAAAGCACATTCAAAAGAACTAAATATAGATTCTAAAGTATTTGAAGAGGTTAATCTACATATACACGTTCCAGAAGGAGCAACGCCTAAAGATGGTCCATCGGCAGGAGTTACAATGTTCTCTGCAATGCTAAGTATTTTCACTAACAAAAAAGCAAAAGCCAATGTTGCGATGACAGGCGAAATAACCCTTAGAGGAAAAGTCTTACCTGTTGGAGGAATTAAAGAAAAGATACTTGCAGCTAAGCGTTCTAACATTACAGACATTGTTATTTCAGAACAAAACAGAAAAGACATAGAGGATATATCTGAGAAATACTTAGAGGGAATATCATTCCATTATGTGAAAAACATGATTGAGATTCCTGATTTGATTTTCGTTAAATAATACAATAAATAATGAAATACTTAATATTAATTGCTGTTCTTTTAGCATTTTTTACTTTTCTTTTCTACGCTTACAAAGCACTGGTTGCAAAGTATAGGAATCAAGAAAAGGACGAAGAAGAAGGAAAGCCAAAAAATAAAAACTTAGTATATCTGTCAAGAAGAGGGAGTATTTTATTTTATATATTTTTACTTCTAATACTTATCTTCTTTATGGTTATGTATATAATGTGGAAAACACAATAAAACAAGAGCTATGTCATTAGAAGAAATAAGAAAAGACTTTCCAATACTAAAAGAAAAGGTTAATAATAAGCCATTAGTTTACTTAGATAGTGCTGCAACATCTCAAAAGCCTATTCAAGTTATTGATGCAATGATGAACTACTATCTTCATCTTAATGCAAATGTACATCGTGGGGTTCATACACTTAGCCAAAAAGCAACAGATAAATTTGAATCTGCAAGAATAGCTGTTCAAAACTTTATTTCTGCAAAGGAGCATGAGGAAATCATATTCACTAGAGGAACAACCGAAAGTATTAATTTGGTTGCTTCTTCTTTTTGTGAGAAATTTATAAACCAAGGTGATGAGATTATTGTTTCAGAACTTGAACACCATTCAAACATTGTCCCTTGGCAATTGGCTCAAGAAAAGTTTAAGTTTAAAATCAAAGTACTTCCTTTTAAAGACAATGGGGAATTAGACCTTGAAGTCTATAAAACCTTATTAAATAGCAAGACAAAATTAGTTAGTGTGGCTCATGTTTCAAACGCATTAGGCACAATTAATCCAATAAAAGAAATCATAGAACTCGCACATAAACAAGGCGTACCTGTTTTGATTGATGGAGCTCAAGGCGTTCCTCATTTCAAGGTAGATGTCCAAGAATTAGATTGCGATTTCTATGTTTTTTCTGGTCATAAGATGTATGCTCCAATGGGGATTGGGGTTCTTTATGGTAAGAGAGAATATCTTGAACAAATGCCCCCTTACCACGGAGGAGGCGAAATGATTAAAGAAGTATCATTCGAGTGTACAACATTTAATGAAATACCTTTTAAGTTCGAGGCTGGCACTCCTTCGGTCTCTGATGTGCTTGGTCTTAAAGCTGCAATTGAATATATTGATGCTATAGGCTATGATTTCATTCAAAAACATGAAGACTTCCTTATGGAATATACGACCAAGAGATTATTAGAAATAGAAGGTATAAAGATATACGGAACATCCAAACATAAGTCAGGCTCAGTATCATTTAATCTAAAAGATGTACATCCTTTTGATATAGGAACCCTACTCGACCAATTAGGAATTGCAATTAGGACAGGTCATCACTGCGCTCAAACAGTAATGCAACATTATGGTATTGTTGGAACAGCAAGAGTTTCTTTTGGAGTTTATAATACAAAAGAAGAGATAGACTATTTCATCGAATCACTAAAGAAAGTGAAAACAATGCTTTCTTAGTTCTTCTTGCAAATTATATAAGTAGAAAGACCAGGCAGCTTAATCCCTATTTTAGAAAGACCCTTAGTAGTATAGTAATCAAAAAGCAGGATTGACTTATATAGACTTGTGAAAAGCTTTCCTTTATCCCAGTTTCCAATTCCTTCAACATTTTCTTTGTTAGTAGGCTTCTCAACCATTTTCTGAATAATTCGAGGAAGAAGTAATGAGAAGAAGAAATAACCAGCTTTCACTTCTTTCAAACCTGCTTCTTCAATATGCTCTCTTAACATCTTCTTTGTATATCTCCTATAATGCCCTAACCAAGTGTCATGATTGCAAAACAAACCATTAAAGGCAGGAACAGTAATAAGGAACAAAGTATCATTATCAATATAAGGTAAGCTAATAACTTGTTTCAGAAACGCAATATCATCTTCAATATGCTCAATAACATCCAATAGGAAGATTAGGTTAGCCTTTCCACCCTCCAAAGAAACATCATTAACATCCTTATAATACTCAATAGAGCAAGACTCATCATATTCTTTCTTTAAGCCACTAATGATTTCATCCGTAAAGGCAATATCTACAGCAAAAGGCTTGAAGTTTTTATGCGTTTTACAGAACTCACTAATGAAATAAACATCCCCACAACCAATATCTAAGACATTTTTATTACTCTCTTTATCTCTAAGGTAAGGATTTAGCAAATCTTTTACAAGCTCTAATCTTGCCATCTCCCAAGGATGATTTCTCTTTTCATTATCCTTTGTCTTAACATTAAATTCTTTTATATCCATTTTACTATCCTTTTATTTTTTAATTCCTTATAAGTCTTATTTATATCTATACCTTCCCCCAGAACTTTCTTAAGAACCATTCTGAGCCAAAAAGAGATATTATCAATAATAAATACCACCACTCATCAATTAACCTCTTATTTGTTATTGTTTGATTTGCAATTGGTTTAATATCGTCTCTCTTTTCTATTAAGTCTCTAAGCTTTTCTATTTCATTCGGATAAATCATTTCTGCTGAAGTCCTTTCTGATATATTGAAAAGCAGGTTATGGTTAGCCACAAGATCAATTTGTTCAAGGTTTTGAGAAGAAACATAAAAGACTCCTTCAACACTTAAGGCTTTTCCTCCATAATTGGTTGTTGCTATATAGCTATACTCTCCCGCAGGAAATACACCAAGATTTAAATGATAGGCATTTGAAGTGCGAGAAAAGACATAAGGATATTTCTTCTTATCTTGATTTTTAATAGTAATCTTAACCTCAGGCTCATTAACTAACTCATAGCTTTCATTGTATAGCTCTGCATCTAAAACAATAGGTTGATTTTCTGCAAAGACCTTATCGCAGATAACCCTAAACCTGCTTTTATCTATTTTAGTTGCAAGATACTGAATAGATTTATGAATAATTTCGTTTGTTTGCTCATGCGTTTGATTGATTAGATAGTTTTGAAGTCTCCAACGCCAAATCCCCTCTCCTACTATAATTCCATATCTTGTCGCATTATCATTAGAAAATGCAATTAAAGGGTAGTTAGTTTGAACTATGCCAATATTTTGGAAAGCTAAGCTCTGAGTTAGAGGTGAGACATCATATCTTCCAAATGGAGGTTGAAGTGGTGGAAACCTATCAAGAAAACTTTCTGTCTCCTTTGAAATGCTAAATAAAGAGAAGTTATTATTAAATATTGCTGTTGCAGAATTTTGTGTGGCTTTGTTGCCTGTTATTTTCAGCCCAACTGAAAGAGAGGTAAAGTAAGGTATATTTGTTTGTGAGCCAATAATAAAAAGGATTGGAATATTCTCATCTCTAAGCTTTTGAATTAGTTTAAGCTGTTGAGGGTTGGAGGAAGGGATTTGATGAAGAACTGCAATATTATACTGAGAAAAAGAATTAGGAATATCATTAAAAAGGAAAGAATTAACCTCGTAGTTTTCGTTTTCTTCAATCGATTGTTTTATTGCAGACAAATCAGGATGCGGAGAGTTTCCTACAAGCAAAACTTTCTGCCTTCCATCAAGAACTTCCACAAACACATCTTTTGTATCGCTAATAACAGTCTTCCCATTCTCTATTGTCTCTAAACTAATCCTATATTTTTGCAATCCTACCTTATCAGCTAAGAAACTTGTTTCAAAATTCTTGAAAAAACTATCATTATCAACATCAAACCTTTCTTCAAAAAGACTTCTTCCATCCTTTGAAACTTTAAGAATAGACTTAGTCCCTTTTGCTTTTTTGGCTAATGCGGTTATTTCAATAGGAAACTTATTATTCAAGTAAGCAAATCGATTATTCCTAACACTCCCAATTGAAAGATTTCTTTTGATTGTGGTGTCACCCATTGCAACAGTGAAAATAGGGACTTGAAGATTCTCTATATTATTTAGCGGATTCTTCCCCTGATTATGTATCCCATCTGTCATTAGGACTATGGATGAAAGATTTAAGTTAATATATTTCTCTTCTATTTTCTCAAATACATTAGTTATATCTGTTGCATAATCATCCCACTTGATTGACTTAATATCGTCATTATTTATTTCTTTTACATCATTACCAAAGAGGACAGTCTTAATCTCAAACTCTTTTCCCAAAGACTCTCTTAGTGCTTCAAGTTTCTTTAAGTATTGATTTTTATAGAAAGATGAGTCTTTTGTCATCAAGATTGAAGATGAATTATCTTGTGCAAGAACAATTAATGGCTTTTTTACAATAGTTTTCTTATGCTTAATGGTTGGAGAAACTATTAGAAGGAGTGCAAAAAGCAAGGCAAGAAAACGAAGTGAGGAAAGAAAAATGGTTTGAGTCTTAGTGAAAAACCTCCTCTTTGGGTAAAAATAAAGAATAAAGCTCCCTAAAACAGCAGTTATTACTAAAGGAATTAAGAACCAAGGGGAGTATTCTATAAACATATTCTATTCTATTTATTTAAGTCTTTATTATAATTATTCGCGTTATGGATTAAACCATACCACGCTCTTTCTTTATTGTTTCATAAGCATTGCTAATAGCTTGAAACTTCTCCTTTGCAGCTTTCTTTGCATCCTCTCCAAGCGATTCTACTTTGTCTGGATGATATTTAACTGCCATTTTCCTGTATGCTTTCTTAATCTCAAGCTCCGATGCTGTTTTCTCTATCTGAAGAATGGTATAAGATGAGTCGCTGGAAACAAAATACATCGCCTCAATTGTCTTATAATCTGCTTCATTTAGCCAAAGAAGTTGAGAAATCTTTTTAATAGTTCTTTTTTCAACCTCAGAACAATCATTATCGGCAGTTGCAATTCCAAACAAGTAGTGAAGAAGTTGAAGACGGGAAGAATAGCTCATCGAAGAGCGTATATGATTTGTAGCCTCTGTTATATCAACATCTTTTTGCAGTAGTTGCTGAAGAATAGCCATACGATTATTAGCATGATCTTGACCAAAATTACGATTAAAGAAAGCCTTAACAAACTCAAGTTCACTTCTCATAATCTTTCCATCAGAACGCATAACCGCAGAAGCAAGGATTAAAAGGCTCATCGAGAAATTAGCTTCTTTCTTTGGAACAGTCTGATATTCTTTATTCACCAAGCCCTCAAGAAGACTACCTGCTGCATAGCCAATAAGACCTCCCCAAATTCCTCCGCCAAAGAAAAAACCCAATAATCCAGTTATCCATTTAATAAAACTCATATTCTGAAAAAATTAATTGATTGCAAAGATAGTTAATTTTAACAATTTGTTTTGATAAGATGACATATAATCTTACTTTTGCAATATCAAATAATAATAAAACATGGAAATACTAATAGCATATATTCTTCT
>JAGNRX010000069.1 GCA_017988355.1 Bacteroidales bacterium
GAAGCAATTCTCCGTTCAGTTGAAAAAACAGGATGTGTTGTAAGTTGTGAAGAACATCAGTATAATGGCGGACTAAATGATTCAATTGCACAACTACTTGCAAGAAACAATCCTAAGCCAATGGAATATGTTGGAATTGATGACCAGTTTGGTGAATCAGGAAAGCCAGCAGACCTTATGGTAAAGTATGGTTTAAAAGCAGAAAACATAGTCGAAGCAGTTAAAAAAGTTCTTAAAAGAAAATAAGATAAACCATATAAACTAATAGATAAGCTATTAGATATTCCAAATTCGGAATTAAAAAGTGTAAAGTCCTTGATTGGCAATATAAAACCAATCATAACTTTACACTTTTTTTTATTTCCTAATCTTTATAGGCATATAACGACTTACATTAGTATGTAGTTAAGAAATGTATAAGTATGTAGTTAATTAGCAAAATACAGATTCTTGTGTAATGTACAAAAGAAGGCTGTTTTAGATATAAATTCTTGTAATGGGCAAAAAGAGAGCAGTTTTAGATGTAAATTCTGCTCTATTGAACAAAAGTTGTCCGTTTATATTTTAATATTTCAAGCTTTTAAAAGCCAATAACTACAACTATCAATCTACACAAATTCATATCAACATAATTTAAAAAAAAGTAGGTTTAAATAATTATTAGTTAACATAATTACAATTATAGTGCGGAATTAGGGATTGAGAATTGTGCTTGTATTAACGGATAATTCACTTGAATTGAGTATTAAGTGCGAATTAAGATATTAAGTAGTAAATCTCTATTTTATGATAATAAGACGCTGTTTCAAGAAAATGAATCAAAGAAAGAATTTACTGAATCAAAGAAAGAAAAAATTAGATCAAAGAACTAATCTCGTGAATCAAAGAAAGAATTTACTAGATCAAAGAAAGGATTTGCGTAATCTAAGTAATGTAAAAAAGAAAATGCTTATTGGGTAATTGTAATCCAATAAGCATTTCCAGTATTAGTTAAGCTATTGAGCTTTAATTAAATATTAGAATAATTTATTACCGAACTCTCTTAGCTTTATTTCTGTTATAATTTTTTTTGTTGACATAGGAAAATCAGCATTCATCATCCATGAGAAATATGAAGGTTCTGCTTTGAATATATCTGCAGCAACTTTTCCTTTATGTTTTCCAAAGTTGATACATTCTTGCTTCTCATTATTATAAATAAGATGACCAACCATATCAACCCAGTTATTATTTCTTGTGAAATCGTGCAATGCCTTTATATCATTAACTACTGGAATTGATTTGTTTCCGTCCCTATCTTCATATTCAACTCCATCATATTTATCTAATTGAGCAAGAAGTATTTCATAAGTTGCCTTTGTGTCAGCCTCTGCTGAGTGAGCATTAATAAGGTCTTGTCCACAGTAGAATTTATATGCTGCTTTAAGGGTTCTTGCCTCCATTTTATGGAAAATATTCATCACATCCACAAATCTTCTATTTGAAATATCGAAGTCCACTCCTGCTTTAAGAAATTCTTCAACTAATATCGGCACATCAAACTTATTTGAATTATAACCAGCTAAGTCTGAATTACCTATAAAAGCATTTATTTCCCCAGAAAGTTGTTTGAATGTAGGTTTATCCTTAACATCCTCATCTGTAATTCCATGGATTTTAGTTGTTTCTTCTGGAATTGGTCTTTCAGGATTTATCCTATATGTTTTAATTTCTTTATCCCCTCCAGGAAAGATTTTATATAGGCATATTTCTATTATTTTATCCTGCCCAACACTTACTCCAGTGCTTTCAATATCGAAGAAAATTATAGGTTTGTTTAGATTTAATTCCATTTAAAAAGTTTTTAAGTTGTTTTGTTTAAACTCTATAAGAAATAACTATTTCTTTTTAGGTTCTGCATTCATCTTTATTGGTTGGATATTGGTCTTAGGTGCTTCACCTTTAATAATCTCAACTAATTCAAGTTCAAAAATAAGTGGGCTTGAAGGAAGAATCTCTCCCCTACCTTGTGGACCATAAGCTAACTTAGAAGGGATAAGAACAATTGCCTTTTCTCCTTTATTCATCATCTTAACTGCTTCTTCAAAACCTGGAATCATCATGTGTTTGCCAATAGTAAATTCAAGTGGCTCATATGGTCTTCCTTGTTGGAATGTATTAGCCGCCTTTGCTGCTTCTTCAACACTTGTGTCAAATAATTTTCCATCAGTAAACTTTCCTACATAATGAACCTTTACTTTATCATTTTCTTTGGGTTTAAGATTTGTTTTGTTAGTTAAAGTCTTCTTGAAGTAAACCCCATTAACTTCTTTACTATCAAATCCATAATCCTTAATTGCTTTTGCAATAACTTGAGGCTCCAATTGTGATAAACTATCAGATAATATCTTTTGCTCAGCCATTTGTGCTTCTTGTTCTAAGCGGTATTTTGCCTCTTCTTCTTTTTGTTCTTTCTCTGTTTTAAGATCAGTTATCTCCATAGTCCAATACGCATACATTCCAGAAACAAAATAAGGAGGAAGGTTTCCATCAAAAAGTTTAATAATTGAATCTCTTGCAAAAGCAAAAGTGCATACTTCACCTTTTCTCATCATAAGAACACCGTCAATAAGGTCTCCTTGAAAAACCCTAGATGAAGAATCAACTCTAACAATAGGTTGAGGCTGCATCTTTGCACCATCAGAAACCAATGAGTCTCCAAACTTAATTGTAAATTTACCAATCAACAAATCGTTTTCCATAACTTTTTGTCCTTCAGGATTGGTTTTTACAAACTGATAATTAACCTTTTTCTCAGAAGTCTTAAATCCTTCTAAAGGGTTTTGAGCGAAAAGAGTTGTTGCTATGATTGAGCATACAACTAATAGAATTGTTCGTTTCATATTAATAAGTTTTTTTGTATATAATTAATGTTTAATCACTTCAATTAAAGTTACTTCAAAGATTAGTGTGGAATTAGGTTTTATAGGTCCAAAGGCTTTTGAACCATAAGCCAGTTTAGATGGAATGATAAACTTAGCACTACCACCTTGTTTCATTAATGATATTCCCTCTGTCCAACCTGCAATAACTCCATCATCACCCAAATAGAATGAGAATGGTTCATACTTTCTTGAATCTATATGTATTTTTGCTTTCTTTGCAATAGGAAGAATATTTGTATCTATTATCTTCCCATCTAATGTAGAAACAGAGTAATTAACCTTAACCTCGTCTCCAAAATCAGCCTTAACTCCTTTTCCTTCAACAAT
Source organism: Bacteroidales bacterium (assembly GCA_017988355.1). Lineage (GTDB taxonomy): Bacteria > Bacteroidota > Bacteroidia > Bacteroidales > P3 > UBA10566. Next base: position 3,252 of record JAGNRX010000069.1, read on the forward strand.
ATTAATAAAGTAGAGTCCGCTTTCTTGTTTTTTGGCATTTAAAGAATGTGATAGAATAAAAGAATCAATTGTGTCAAATTCTTGTTTCTCTAATTCAATTAACTCAATCTTTGTCTCGTCAATTTCTTTCTTAGATATTATTTGATGAACTTTCAAATAGAAATACATCTTATCATTTCCATTTGTCAGAATATTAGGGACATATCTTGAAAGGCTATCGCCAGGGATAATAATTATTGCACTATCTCCAATATGAAGGTTTAGTAGAAACTCATCCACTGATCCTTTTTGATTAGTTAAGATTTGAAAAAGACGTTCTGGTTTTCCAAAATTACTATAAATTACAACAGAATCATTCTTTCTTATTTCCATCTCCCCATAAAGAATATCTCCTTTTTTGGCTTTTGGAGTGTTTTGATTAACTGTGCAATGTTTAAATGAATATCCTAAATCGCTACTAAGAAAATCAGAACTTTTATCCTTATTACAACTCATTGTAAAGAGGCTGAAAAATGTTAGAACTACTATGTAAATTGTCTTAATCTTCATCTGTATATAATATTATTTAACTTCTTTAATATCAATCTTATAAACTAAACTTGCTTTCTTAGGAATCTTATCTCCATCACCAACTAAACCATAAGCCAAAAATGAAGGAATTACCACCCTTAATTTAGCCCCTTCAGCCCTGCCCTCAAGTGCATAAACAAGTCCAATAACCGATTGTTCCTTACCAATATTTATCACTTTCTCTCCGTCAATCTTAGAATCAAATACCTTTTTCTCATCAAGTAACTCAATCTTACAATCTAATCTTACAATTGAATTAGAATTTATTATCTTACCTTTCCCTTTTTCCAACTCCTCAATAAAAACACCAACCTTCAATTGGGTCATCTGCCAGTTTCTTCTACCAATATAACCCTTGATTTGCTGGATTTCTTTCTCATTAACAACTTGATTTGCTTTAAGAAGTGCTTGGTCAACCTTCTCATCTTTCGATTTCTTTATAGGAGCTTCTCTTTTCTCTCTTAACACAATGGCATAATGGTTATTATGATTGTCACCGCAAGAAGTAAATAATGCAGAAATAAATAGGAATAATATAATATTTAGCTTAATTCTCATCTTATTTATTAGGTTCAAATTCTTCAATAAGTTTGGTTAATCTCTCAATAACAGAATCTAGTTTTTCATGTGAATAACCACCAGCAGCTTTCTTATGTCCTGCACCATTCCAATAGGTTTTAGAGAAGACATTTACGTCAAAATTATGTTTAGAACGGAAAGAAAGTCTAACCCTATCAGCCCTTTCAGTAATCAAAGCACCAAATTCAATCCCTTCTAAGCTAAGGCAGTAATTAACTATGCCCTCGCAATCACCAATTTGATAATTAAACCTTCTTAAATCACTCTTAGAAAGGTAGATAAAGGCAGCACCTTGCTTTGGAAAGACCTTTAATCTCTCACATAAACAAAAGCCTAATAACCTTAACCTATTTTCAGAAAAAGTATTATAAACTATTTGATGAACATATTCAACATCCGCTCCATTATCAACCAAATCAGCAACAACTTCATATACTCTTCTTTCATTACAAGCAAAACTAAAGCTTCCAGTATCGGTGCAAATGCCAAGATAAAGAGCTTCAGATATTTTCTTATTCAAAAACGAATTACTGCCCTCCAACAAAAACAAAACCTCATAAAGAAGCTCAGAAGTGGAAGAGACATTAATTTTGGAGAATATCAAATCAAAATAATCTTTTTCAGGATTAAGATGATGATCAATCAAGATCTTTGTTTTCTTAGATTCAACAAGAGTATCTTTAAGCATATCACCAACCCTAGTTATAGAGTTGAAATCTAAGCCAATAATTAAATCAGTTTCATTAAAAGCAAGTTTAGCCTCGTCTAATTGCTTAGAGCCAATTATATGAGGAACATCCTTCATAACGAACTCCAAAAAAGAAGGGTATTCATTAGGGATAACAACCTTAAGGGTTTTGTTTTTTGATTTTAAATAGTGGAAAAGCGCTGCCGTAGCACCAACTGTATCTCCATCAGGATTAAAATGAGAAACTAAAGTAATGGTATTAGATTCTTGTATCTTATTTTTTAGCTCAGCTATTTCGGTTTCAGAAAACATCATATAAAATTACCTATCTTTTTAATTATTAACATAAACAATCTGCAAAGATAAATAATTATTGTTAATAAGCCTATAGATATTTACATTTTAATCAACTCCTCATAACTGTTGTCTGAGTAGAATATAATCACCTTTTTGATATGCTTATTTGAATTTGAATTTAAAGAACTATCAGCTTTTTGGATTATATCAACCCTCTCATCTTCCCTGTTCTTAACTTCAACTTTCTCTCTTGCAACATCAATATCCCTATTTATAACATTGTTTTCTAATATAGTAGACTGCGTTTCTTTCTCTGCTGACCTTTTCTCTAGAATTTCAATTTTACGTTGCAACTCATCGATTGTGTTTTTATCACCTTTAGATGAATTATTCGATTGGTTATCAGAAAATAAATCATTAGAGTCTTGCTCAAAAAGATTATTTGAAGGCTTTGAGGTTTCGTTATTTTCAATTTTCTCTGACTTCTCCTCAGATTTCACAACCAGAGAGCCTTTACCAAGAACCAACCAATTTGAATCAATCTCAGGAAACCTGTTTAATATTTTAGTAACTAAATCCAATGAAGGATTGTTTCTCCCCGAAAGGATATGAGAGATAGAAGAACGTTGCACCCCAATCTCATCAGCAAATTCTGTTGGGTTCATCCCAAAGGATTTCATTAATAAAAGTATTCTTTCTTGCATCATAGTGTTTACAATTGTATCATTACTCCATTTGTAACAAAAAATATTAATCTCAATTATGAAATTAACAGAGTTACATTTGTATTATGTTAATACGTTTAACTAAGAATAAAGTTACATCATACTCAACATAAGATAATAACACTATAAATCATACACTTACAATACGAATTACCTATATAAATAATATACATCAAATACCTTAAAACACTAATACTATGCTTTATATAAACAATACAAAATACTGGTTATCAGACTACATAAACTAATAGCCACAGTCCTTAGTAATAATTAACAAGTTACAATTGTGAAATCATAAAACTATCAGTACTTCTACAATAG
>JAGNRX010000070.1 GCA_017988355.1 Bacteroidales bacterium
GTTGCAATGATTGGAGATGGGATAAATGATAGTGCAGCCTTAGCACAAGCAGATATAAGTATTGCAATGGGTAAGGGAAGTGATATTGCTATGGATGTTGCAAAGATGACTATTATCTCATCTGACCTAAATAAAATCCCAATGGCAATAAAACTATCCAAACAAACAGTTGCCACCATTAAACAAAACCTATTCTGGGCATTTATCTATAATATTATAGGCATACCAATTGCAGCCGGATTGCTCTTCCCATTTACTGGATTCTTACTTGACCCAATGATTGCAGGTGGAGCTATGGCACTAAGCAGCGTCAGTGTTGTTAGCAATAGCTTAAGACTAAAACTAAAGAAATAAGACTGCGTATTAATTTTTTAAAGTGGCGTTTCAGAAAATTATTACGGCGTATTAATTATTTATTACAGCGTATAATTTTACTGGCACTGCGTATAAATTTTCTGGTTCAGCGTATAGATTTTGGGAAATGAAAAAAGGGACAAATTATTAATAAGCCCCTTAATTACATAATATATCTGGAAGCGATTATTAGTCTGGATTTGAGTGAATGTATGGGTTGCTATTGGTTGTTATTCCTGAGGAGTCAACCTGTAGTGATGAGCTTTCTCTTAGTGAGGAATGTTTTGCAATAGGAATATCTATATTGTATTGTTGGTAGGCTGGTGTGTTTAGCATTTCATCCAAACCATTTTTATCTTTCATCTTCCTTGAAAACTCCTCCATCCTTGCTTGACGCTCCATCATTATCTTTTCTTGGTCTTCCTTATAATATGGATTGGTTGAGATTGGTTGTCTTGGTGCTATTCTATTGTCGTAACCTGAATTTGATTGGCTTGAATTGATGGCTGGTCTTTCTTGTTCAATTGTTTCAACTGCTATTTCTGATTGAGCTTTAAGTCTCTCTATTCCTGCAACGCTTATATCAACTATTGTTTCGTTGCTAACCGGCTTATCGTTTGTTCTTGCTGTTGGATGGAATGAGTCTGGGCTTAGATCTAATTCTTTTCTAAGTGGTCTTGAACTGCTTTGAGATGTTTCTGCAAATATCTCTTCTTGTTGTACTTCTGCTTTGATAAGGAATGGTGCACTTGCAATTTCTTGCTCTGCTTTCTTTATTAAATCTACTGCTGTTTCAACTTTAACTTCAGCTTTAATTTCTGCTTTTACTTCCTTCTTTGGCTCTTCAATTGTAAGTTCTTTCTTAACAATATTATTATTCCTTTCGTATGGATTATAGATTTCTTTTTCTTCAAATCCTGTTGCTACTAAGGTTATATCAATTCTGTCTTGGTATGATTCATCATATTTTAATCCCCAAATGATATCTGGTTCATTTCCTGTTTGAGATTGGATGTATTCTGCTATTATTGCATATTCATCCATTGTGATTGAGTGTTCTTCGTCTGGTGATGTGGTTATGTAAAGGAGCATATTTTTTGTTCCTTTTATCTCACAATCATTTAATAGGTCTGAGGTTGCTGCTTGTTTTATTGCTTCAAGAGCTCTGTCTTCTCCTTGACCATAGCCTGTTCCTGTTCCCATGATTGCAACTCCTGAGTCAGCCATAACGCTTTGAACATCTCTAAAGTCAACACTTATGTAGGCGTTGCTGGTGATGATTTCTGCAATTCCTTTGGCTGCTGTTAGCAAAACATCATCTGCCATTGGGAACATTCTTGGTAGGGGGATATTTCCTCTTTCTCTGATTTTATCTGTATTAACAACAATTATTGCATCAACATATTCTTTTAGGTTTCTAATCCCTTCTTCGGCTTGTTCCTTCCTTCTCTTTCCCTCAAATGATAAAGGCAGTGTTACGATTGCAACCACCAATATTTCATCCTCAACCTTCTCTCCATCTTCATTAGTAAACTCTATTTCTTTTGCAAACTTAGCAATTATTGGTGCTGCTCCTGTTCCTGTTCCTCCACCCATTCCAGCTGCAATAAAAAGCATTTGAGTATTATTACCCAACATTTCTTTTATTTCTAGTTCTGCTCTAATTGCCGCTTGCTTTGCCTTATCAGGACAATTGCCTGCACCTAAACCATCTTTGCCAATTTTGATTTTGTTTTGAATAGGGCTTGCATCTATTGATTTTTGATCAGTATTGCAAACAATGAAATCAACGCCCTCAATGCCTTTATTGTACATGTGGTTGATTGCATTTGTTCCCCCTCCACCTACACCAATTACTTTGATATAGTTTGAGTTTTCTTTCGGTGCTTCAAATTGTAACATTATATCTCTTATTTTTATATTTTAACTACTCTAAAATTACTGCTCTATATATGTATTTCAAGTTGTAAAGGTACTAATTAATCACAACACAGTTTCGGGTGATTCTATTAGTTTTTAACAACCCATTGTTTATAACCTTTCCTACTCCGGACCCTCTTCCTTAAAAAGCCCTTCAAGCCATGATATAATTGAACTCTTAGTCTTATTTTCAGAAGATTTCTTCTTAGTTGTTATTTCTTCAACTTCTTCTTCTTCAACAATTTCATCTTCAATCTCTTCTTCTATTGCATCAAGAGGGATTGCCATCGGGTGTTTGTTCAATCTATTGTCTTTATCAAGCTTCTTTAAGCCCTCTAAAATTAGTCCAATTCCTGTTGCGTGCATAGGATGTGTGATTTCTTCAGTAATTGTTCCTCCTAAATGGTCTTCAGGGGTGCCTACTCTTGCATCAATTCCTGTTAAATATTCGGTTAGTTGCACAATATCTTTCATCTTTGCACCTCCTCCTGAAAGAACGATGCCTGCAATAAGCTTCCTCTCGTATTTCTTACTTCTAATCTCAAAAAGGACTTGGTCAATTATCATTTCCATTCTTGCTTGAATAATTCCTGCAAGGGTTTTCATTGATATTTCTCTTGGATCTCTTCCTCTAAAACCAGGTATTGCAATTATCTCATCTTCCTTTGCTGATGCACTTAGGCAAGAACCAAAACGAGTTTTTAGAGCCTCTGCTTGGGTTTTGATTATTGAACAACCTTCTTTAATATCTTCTGTTATTACATTGCCTGCAAGTGGAATGACTGCCGTGTGGCGAAGGATTCCGTCATGGAAGATTGCCATATCTGTTGTTCCACCTCCAATATCAACCAAGCAAACTCCTGCTTCCTTTTCGCTTGCATTAACAACTGCTTCTGCTGATGCTATTGGTTCAAGAATTAAGTTTCTAACCTTACAGTCAGCCATCTCAACACTTCTAACAATATTCTCAATATTTGTAACATTACCTGTTATTATGTTAAAATTGCCTTCCAAACAACTTCCTGGCATACCAATAGGGTTAATCACATCTCCCTCTCCATCAACAATGAAATCTTGAGGAACAACGTGAATAATCTTCTCACCTGGTTGAAGAACAAGGTTTTCTTGATCCTTGATAAGTCTTTCTCTATCACTTTCTTTTATGATATGTCCTTTAGTTTCAAGCATAATGTTTCCTCTATGCTGAATATTGCGGATTTGATTTCCAGCAATCCCAACAAAGACTTCCCTAACCTTAAAACCTGTTTTTTGTTCAGCCTCGTCAATTGCTTTCCTAATTGAGTTTGAAGTTAGTTCTATGTTTCTAACAACTCCTCTTTCAACACCAATTGATTCTGATTTGCCCATACCAAGAACAACGGGTCTCCCCTCTTCGTCTCTTGAGCCAATGAAAACTGCTATTTTTGTTGTACCGATATCGATCCCAACTACTATTTCTCTTTCCATATCAATTTGTTTTTATTTATTATTATTCTTTATTAATTACGGTTGTTGGTTCTGCTTCATCTTGAAGACTTATCTGAGATTTCTTTGTGCAAACAACTTGATTCTTATATCTCAAATCAACAACACTATAATTATCCCATCCTATTCTTGTAAAGCTCTCTTTATATAAATAGCTTAACTTAGTAAATTGAGCCTCCAAATCTCCCTCCTCATCAATCCTAATCACATAGTTTCCTATCTTTGGAATTAGATTAAAACTCCCATCCTTATTTAAATATATCTGGTCAATTTGATAATTAAGTATTGAGTCTGATTGAAGTCTTTGAGCAATAAGGAATGTCTTAGCAAGAGTTTTCTCCAAACCTTTCTTGTCCTTAATGTTAGTGGTGTCAAGAAATCCTTTTTTCAGCATACTTGCATTAATATCAATATAACCACTTGCAACAATCACATCAGTTGCCTCATCATTCTTAATCTCAATTATCTTTCCTTCTTTATCAATATAATATTGTTTTTGTCTATGAGTATAAATTCTAAGAACAGGTTGTCTTTGCATAATCTCAATCTTCAAGACTCCTTTAAGAGTATGATAGACCTGAGCATGCTCAACATAGGGTTTACTCATTAGAAAATCCTCAATATCCTTTCCCACAATATCTTTTCTCTGCTTAGTCACAAAGTTCCCAAACCTATCTTCTAATTCTTTGATTATCGATTCTTTTCTTATTATTGTATCTGTCTTGCCATAACTTATTGAGATATCAAGGCGATCAATCTTTTGATTTCGCGCAAAAATATTAGCCCCAATCACAATTGCAATTAGGATAATGATAATAACTAACATAACTAATATTCTCTTCCCTTTCTTACTCATCTTATTATTCGTCTTTAAATCTTTCTTCAATCAAAGGAACCAGTTCAGAAATATCTCCAGCTCCAATTGTAACTAAAACCTCTGGGTAAAGAGCCTCCAATAAATCTAAAAGCCCATCTTTAGTGCTATAATACCTATTCATATTATCAATCTTATGAAGTAGCATCTTAGAACTAATCCCAGCAATTGGTTCTTCTCTTGCAGGATAAATATCCAAAAGCACCACCTCATCAAAACCATTCAGCTCCTTAGCAAACTCATCTGCAAAATCCCTTGTCCTTGAATAAAGATGTGGTTGGAAAACTGCTGTAAGTTTCTTATTAGGATATTGAAACCTTAGAGACTCAACAAGAGCCTTAATTTCATTTGGATGATGAGCATAGTCGTCAATATAAACTAAGTCTTTCCTATTAATAATAACCTCAAAACGTCTTTTCACTCCAGAAAAAGAAGCAACACTAAGGCGCATCTCTTCTTCCTCTACACCACAAATCATAGCTATTCCTATTGCCATAACAGCATTCTCAACATTATGAACACCACCATAATTTAAGCAAATATCGTAGTATATCTTATCAGGAGTTCTTAAATCAAAATAATAACCTCCCTTATAGTTTCTAATATTAATTGCATAGTAATCAGCCTCAACCCCACGAATTGTATAGGTAAGTATTTCGGTTGGATTGGACTCACTAAGCTCAATATCAAGTCCCCTTTTCAAAAACAAAACCTCACTGGTCTTATTAGCAAACTCAATAAATGATTTCTGCATCTCTTGAAAGCTTCCATAAACATCTAAGTGGTCGGCATCCATTGCGGTTATTGCAGATATTGCAGGGTTAAGTTGCAAGAAAGACCTATCATACTCATCAGCCTCCACAACAACATAATCACTATTATTATTAACCACATAATTGGAATTGAAATTCTTAGAAATCCCACCCAAGAAAGCACTACATCCAACACTACTATTATGAAGAATATGAGCAATCATTGTTGAACAAGTTGTCTTTCCATGAGAGCCAGCAATTGCAATACATTTCTTTCCCTTAGTTATTTCCCCTAAGATTTGAGAACGCTTTTCCATCTTATAATTGTTTTCAAGAAAATGCTTAAAGAGTTTGTTGTCCTGAGAAACAGCAGGCGTATAGATAACCAAATCAATATTGCTTGGAAGACTTGAAACATCATCACTATAAACAATAGTCATTCCTTCTTTCTCAAGCTCCAATGTCAAAGGACTACTTACACGGTCATAACCATAAACCTTATTTCCCATATCCATCATATAACGAGCAATAGCACTCATTCCAATTCCGCCAATTCCTAAAAAATAATATGTTTTCATTTCTTCTTAACCTTAGTTTATGTTTTAAACTCTGACTATTTCTTTTTTAATAATTCTTCAATAACATCAAGTATTCTTTGGTCTGCGTCCCTTATTCCCAACTTCTTAATATTATCGCTTAAAATGTTTTGCACATCCTGATCTTTCAAAAGCATATCCAATTGCTCAATAAGCATTTCCCTTGATTCAACATCCCTAACTAATATTCCAGCATTCTTATTAACCAAAGCCATAGCATTCTTTGTTTGATGGTCTTCTGAAACATTAGGACTTGGAACTAATATTGTAGGTTTGCCAATAACACAAAGTTCAGAAATGGCAATTGCACCAGCTCTTGAAACAATAACATCAGCCATACTATAAGCTAAATCCATTTCATAAATAAAATCAAATACTTTAATATTATTTGAATTAAACCCAGAAGCCTCTTGCTTAGCCTTATCAAAATAGTTCTTACCTGTTTGCCA
>JAGNRX010000071.1 GCA_017988355.1 Bacteroidales bacterium
TAGGCTATGACGCCCAAGGCTCCGACTGGTAGTAACATGGCGGTTAGGGATATTGCGTTGGCGTCTAAGATATTCATTCCAAAGAATAGGATTATGGATGGCACCATGATTATGCCACCTCCTATGCCAAAGAGTCCGGACAATATGCCTGTTAGTATTCCAAGTACTACAAATCCTATTTCTATCATTTTCTTTGGTTAGTGTTTTGGGTTTCGTTATTTCTGGGGCAAAATTAGGTTAAATTTATAAACATATCAACTCTTGGTAATAAAAGATATGTGAGAAAAAGGCGTTTATTAAATTATTTTTATCTTTTATATAGTTTTTTTTTATCTTTGTCGCCTATAAGAAGATGTTTAAAACGATATAACATATATTTTATGACAAAAAAAATTACTTCTTTAGCATTAATATTACTATCTCCTTTAGTTATTTTTGCAAGTGAGGCTGACCTGAAAATTCCTCAGGAGATACATGAATTAGGAATCTTACATTGGGGTTTTGTAGTTACTATTTTGGGTTTATTATTTGGCCTTTATCAGTTTCTTAAGGTTAAGAGGCTTCCCTCTCACAAGTCAATGCTCGATATTGCACAAGTTATTTACAAGACTTGCTTAACTTATCTTAGACAACAGGGCAAACTTATTGCTATCCTTTTTCTTTTTATTGGGATTGCAGTGGCTTTATATTTTGGCATCTTGGCTAAGGATACAAATGGTGAGACTTTTGGAATTGGAGGAGTTCTTTTGATTCTTTTATGGACGGTGATAGGGATATTAGGGTCTTATTCTGTTGCGGCTTATGGTATTAGAATGAATACTTTGGCTAATTCAAGAATGGCTTTTGCTTCTTTGAAAAGAAAGCCTTTGAAATTATTAAACATTCCTCTTAATGCTGGGATGAGTATTGGGGTTGTTTTGATTTGTGTTGAACTTTTCTTGATGTTAATTATTCTTCTTCTTATGCCTGCTCATTTGGCTGGGGCTTGTTTTATTGGCTTTGCTATTGGGGAGTCTTTGGGGGCGTCGGCTCTTAGGATTGCTGGTGGCATTTTTACTAAGATTGCAGATATTGGCTCTGACTTAATGAAGGTTTATTTTAAGATTGGGGAAGATGACCCAAGAAATCCTGGTGTGATTGCGGATTGTGCTGGTGATAATGCTGGCGACTCGGTTGGTCCAACGGCTGATGGGTTTGAGACTTATGGGGTGACGGGTGTTGCTTTGATTGCTTTTATCTTGCTTGCAATACCAGATGTTGGCATTCAAAAGGAACTCCTTGTTTGGATATTTACTATGAGGATTCTTATGGTTATTACTTCTGTCTTCTCTTATTGGATTAATAATTTCATCTCTAAGATAAGGTTCGGTAATTCTGATGATTTGGATTTTGAGGCTCCTTTGACAAGTCTTATCTGGATTACTTCTATTATTTCTATTATTGGAACTTTTGCAATTAGCTATATATTAATTCCTAATCTTAATGGGAATGCGGACCTATGGTGGATCTTGTCATTAATAATTAGTTTTGGGACATTGGGTGCGGCTGTTATTCCTGAGGTTACTAAGATTTTCACTTCTCCTAAGTCAAAACACGTGGCTGAGGTTGTGAAGGCTTCTCAAGAGGGCGGTGCTTCTTTGAATATTCTTTCTGGTCTTGTGGCTGGAAATTTCGGTGCTTTTTGGACTGGAATAGTTTTTGTCTTCCTTATGTTCGGGGCTTATGCTTCAAGCTTTCAATTGGGTGAGCTGATGATTTTCCCTTCAATCTTTGCTTTTGGCTTGGTTGCTTTTGGAATGCTGGGTATGGGACCTGTTACAATTGCAGTTGATTCCTATGGTCCTGTGACAGATAATGCTCAATCTATTTATGAGTTATCTCTAATTAAGGATATAGAGGGGATTGATAAGGAGATAGAAAGAGATTTTGGGTTTACTCCTGATTGGGAGAAATCGAAATACTATCTTGAATCGAATGACGGAGCGGGAAACACATTTAAGGCAACAGCTAAGCCTGTTCTTATTGGGACTGCAGTTGTTGGTGCTACTACTATGATTTTCTCTCTAATCTTAATGATTAATAAAACTCTTGGAGTTGAACCTCAAACAATTCTTAACTTATTAAATCCATATACTATATTAGGCTTCCTTTTGGGTGGTGCTGTTATTTTCTGGTTTACTGGGGCTTCAATGCAAGCTGTTACTACTGGGGCTCATAGGGCTGTGGAATATATTAAGAAACATATTAATCTTGACCCTAATGCTCCTAAGAAAGCTGATGAGGCTAATAGTATTGAGGTGGTTAAGATTTGTACGCAATATGCTCAAAAGGGGATGTTTAATATCTTTATTGCGGTCTTCTTCTTTGCTCTTGGAATTGCTTGTTTGTCTGCTATCAACCTTGGGGGAGAGAATGCAGAGCCTGTAGTTAAGTATGCTGCGATTTCTCTATTTATTAGTTATTTGATAGGGATTGCGGTCTTTGGACTTTACCAGGCTGTGTTTATGGCTGATGCTGGTGGTGCTTGGGATAATGCTAAGAAGGTTGTGGAGGTTGATATGAACCAAAAAGGAACTCCTCTTCATGATGCAACAATTGTTGGCGACACAGTGGGAGATCCTTTTAAAGATACGTCTTCGGTTGCTCTAAACCCTATTATTAAGTTTACAACTCTATTTGGATTATTGGCTATGGAGATTGCTATTTCTGATTCTTTCAGAGAGATGGCTCCTTATTTTGGTGTGGTATTCTTCTTAGTTGCTCTTTATTTCGTTTATCGTTCTTTCTATAAGATGAGAATAAAATAAGAGAAAAGAGAAAAACTTATTCTGGCTTATCCATTAGGGCTTTAACTTCTTCTTTTAGTTTAAGGAATGCTTTTGCGTCTCTTATGAAATTGTCTAAGCCCTCTGAATTGCCGTCTGATAATCTCTTGCATAGGATTTCTTCAATATCAATTATTGTTTGAATGGTTTCATAGCTCCTATTGAAGGCGTCTTGCTCTAAGAGGTCTTCCTTGTTTTGATTTCTTATGTCGTTAATAAGGAGGGAGTATATGCCGTAAAGGTTATTATTAGGCATAGTTTCATAGTTTCTGTATCTGCGTCTTCTCATCCAAGAGGAGGTTCGTAGATTAACGTCAGAATCAAGGAGAATGGTTTTTATCTCGTGCCTTGTTAAGCCAAATCGCTCTACTAAGTCATCCACCTTTTCATCGTCAGAAATATCTTCGGAGTAGTAGTAGAGATATTGAGAAAAGATCTTAGACTCTATGTCGTTATCATTGGGAATATCATTAGGGGTATCCTCTTGTTCAAAGTAAACTGTATTATCATTCATGGCTATATATCATTAAATTATTATCAAAAACATTATTTCGCTCTGCAAATATAATATATAATTATCCTAAAAGCAAGTAAGGATGTGTTATATTGCTTGTTATAGGACTATATTAGGATTTTTTACGATATGACAAAATAGCCCACGAGTTAATAACTACAACAAATCCAAGTAATTTATAGAGTTGTGGCAGGAGGTCTGTTAGCTGACTTCCTTTTAGGTAAACGTTACGCATTACTTCAATAAAGTAGGTCAAGGGACTAAACGCTCCTATCTTTTGAGCCCAAGGAGGCATTGAATTGAATGGGGTATAGAGTCCACTCATCAGGATAAGTATCATGATAAAGAAGAACATCATAAAGACAACTTGCTGATAGGTGTTGGCGTAGTTGGAGAGGATTAGTCCCATTCCTGAAACGGCAAGGGTGAAGACAAAGGAGAAGAGATAGATTGTTAGTAGGCTTCCCTGAGGCACTATGTTGTAGAAAAGCCTGGCGACAATGAATCCTATTGTTATAATAACCATTCCTATTACCCAATATGGTATTAGTTTGGAGAGTATAAAGATTGGCTTTGTGACAGGTGAAACGTTTATCTGCTCCATATTCCCTTTTTCTTTTTCTCCTACTATGTTAAAGGCTGGAAGGAATCCACTAACAATGGTTAAGACCATCACCATTAGGGCAGGCACCATAAAAAACTTATAGTCTAATTCTCTGTTAAACTGGTATATTGTTTTGATTTCAACTCCTGGGGGGTCGTTTATGCCTGTTATTTCTGTGGTTTTCTCGTCTTGATATTGTTTTATAATGCTAAGGGCATACATCCCTCCCATTGTGCCTTTGGTTCCATTTACGGAATTGACTGCAATTAGGATTTTTGATTTCTTGTCAACAACAAAGTCCTTTTCAAAGTTCTTCGGTATATTTATAACCATATCTGCCTTATCGTTTTGAATTAGTCCTAAGGCTGCATTATAGGTGTGTTCACTTGCTACTAAGTTAATGGAATTGTTGGCTATTAACTTTCCAACAAGTTCTTTTGAATAGGTGGAATTATCCTCATCCACAATTACTAACCTCATATCCTTTACCTCAAAATTAGCAGCATAAGGTAGTAGGATAAGGGTCATGAAAGGGAATAGCAATATTATTTTAGGAAGTAGCTTATCTCTAAATATCTGTTTAAATTCTTTTTCAACTAAATAACCTAACATAATTTACTCCAGTCTTTTTTTAAATGTTCTAAGGCTTATCCCTATAATAACTGTTAACATAATAATTAGAGCCAGAAACTCCTTCCATACGTAGCGAACATCAACTCCCATTATCATTAGTTTCCTGATTGCACTAATAAACCATTTGGCAGGCATTGTTTGGGCAATAGCTTGGAGCACAAGAGGCATACTTCCTATGTCGAATAGCATTCCTGAGAGTAGCATTGAGGGCATAAGTAGGATTATAGCACTAATTACTAATGCCATAAGTTGGGTGTCGGCAATGGTGGAAATGAGTATGCCTAAGGAGAGGGAGACTAAGATATAGAGTATGCAGAGAGTGAAAATCCAAAACAGACTTCCGTTAATGGGTACTCCCATAATGAAGTAGGAGACTATGAATATTGTTATTATATTTATTAGAGCGATGATGAAATAAGGGATTACCTTTGATACTATTATTATAATTGGCTTGGTTGGGCTTGCAAGAAGTAGTTCCATTGTGCCTTTTTCTTTTTCCCTAACAATGGAGATAGAGGTCATCATTGCACAGACAAGAATTATGATAAAGCCCATTACCCCTGGCACAAAATTATAGGAGCTTTTCATTAGTGGGTTATAGAGGAGTTTGAGCTCGGGTGTTATTTCGTAGCTCGAGACTGGTGCTTTGTTTAAGTCCTTAAGGGTTGCGCCAATAATATTAGAGGCATAACTGACAAGGGTTTTTGCAGCATTGGGGTCGGAACCATCTGCGATGATTTGTATATCTGCTTTCTTTAGATGGAATAGGTTTTCGGAGAAGTTCTCGCCAAATACTATAACTAAAGAATTTTCTGAAGCTTTGAATGAATCTTCTATCTCTTGATAAGAATTAAATGAATTGCTGAGTGTGAAATACTCGCTTTCTTGAATTCTATTAATAATTGTTCTTGTGATTTCGTCTTTGGAATAATCTAAGACTCCAATATTTGTATTTCTTATCTCAGTAGTTACTGCATAGCCAAAAAGCACCATCATAACTAAGGGTAAAACTAAGATAATCATCATAGTCCAAGTGTCTCGGAAAATATGGATAAACTCTTTCTTGGTAAAGGTTAAAAACTCTTTCATAATCTAATCGTCTGTTCTTTTAGCGTTTCTTGCAAGCTGGTAAAATATGTCGTCAATAGAATTGGATGAGAACTTTTCTTTAAGTGCTTTTGGGGTCTCTAAGGCTTCAATCCTGCCGTCAACCATTATCGATACCCTGTCGCAATATTCTGCCTCGTCCATATAGTGTGTTGTAACAAAAACTGTTATACCTTTTTCAGCTGTCTTATAAATTAGCTCCCAAAACTGCCTCCTAACAACTGGGTCAACTCCTCCTGTTGGTTCGTCAAGGAAGACAACCTTAGGATTATGAAAAATAGCAACCGAGAAAGCAAGTTTCTGTTTCCATCCCAAAGGCAAGGCACTTACTAAGGTCTGTTTTTCATCTTGGAAACCCAGTTCTTCAAGTAGTATATCTGTCTTTTGGGCTATGTCCTTCTTCTTCATTCCATATATACCTGCAAATAGCTTAATGTTTTCCCATACCTTCAAATCCTCGTAAAGAGAGAACCTCTGGCTCATATAACCAATATTTGCCTTAATCTTTTCCGACTTATGTCTTATGTCAAATCCAGCAACTATTGCATTTCCAGCACTTGGTCTGCTTAATCCACAAAGCATTCTAATAGCAGTTGTTTTCCCTGCTCCATTAGCTCCTAAGAAACCAAATATCTCTCCCTTTTTCACCTCAAATGAAATATCATCCACCGCAGTAAAATGTCCAAATTTCTTAGTCAGATTCTCAACCACAATTACGTTTTCCAT
>JAGNRX010000072.1 GCA_017988355.1 Bacteroidales bacterium
ATTACCAAGAGATGAACCTCCTATAAAACACATTGTATAGTAGCCCATAATTCTTCCTTTCATATTCATGGGGGTTAGGAATTGAACTATGGTGTTGGTGGAAGCAATTGCACAGACCATGCTTAAACCTAAGAATAGACTAAGAAGGTGAGAGAGGTAAATATTTGTTATAAAAAAGAAAGGGATTAGGATTAATGAGGCTGAGAGCATTCCTAAACGCTGTATTTTATCGAGGTTTACTACTGTTTTTCTTGAGGCAAGGAATAATGCTCCACCAAAAGACCCTATCCCTAAGAAAGACATAAGACTTCCTAAAGCCTGACTGCCCAAACCTAAGCTGTCTTTTATGTAGGCGGGAAAGAAAGTCGTTACTGGTAGTACGAAGAAACTAAGACCAAAGATGGTAATTAAAAGCACTTTAATCGGGAGACTATTTTTTATATAAGAAATTCCTTCCATGGTATCTTTAAATAGGTTATGCTTAATTTTGGATGGTTCAATTCTTGGCTGCTGAATCATAAAAAGAGCAATGATTACAAAGACGTAACTTATTGTATCGACCAAGAAACAGCCCCCTTCCCCTACCAAAACTATAAGAAAACCACCTATTGCTGGGCCTATGAGTCTGGTACCATTTATAATGGATGAATTAAGTGCAACAGCGTTTGTCAGCATTTCTTTAGGTACTAATCCAATGTAGAAAGCCTGGCGAGTTGGCTGGTCAAGGGCATTAACTATTCCGAAAAAGAGGCTTAAGACTAAGACTATCCAGACGTTGTTTGGAGAAAGCATATTTCCCATTACCAAAATGGTTAGACTCAGGGCGTGAACTATAAAGAAAACTTGGGTATAGACTAAGATTTTCTTTTGAGATATTCGGTCAATTAGTGAAGAAACTAATGGGGTTATTATGAATGTTGGAGCCTGAGAAAGGAAGACTATTATCCCAAGTAGAGCCACTGAACCCGTTAGCCTATAAACCAACCAACCCATCGCAACTTGCTGAATCCAAGAGCCTGTTAGGGAAATACATTGACCAATAAAGTATAGTCTAAAGTTCCTACAAGATAATGATTCAAAGAGATTTAGTCTTAGTTTGCCCATTAATTTCTTTTCTTATTTAGTTCTTAAATTATTATTTGGCTTTTTTATTTGCAGAAACGTCCATATTGTTATATCTTTGTCTTATCAAAATTAAATTAAAGAATGAATAAAAACTTTCACATTTTATTAGTCCTTTGTATATCATTACTATTTTGCAAATATACAAATGCTCAAGATTATTATCATAATTTTGCCAAACCTATTATTACTCAAAATGGGCAATTTGTTTATAATGAGCTACCCCCAATTAAGACTGAGGCTGGCGTTTTGTACTTTCTTGACCGTAATCTTGGTGCTTCTTCAATAGATTTGGAAACCTCTGACGCTTGGGGAGACCTTTACCAATGGGGAAGAGAAACTGATGGTCATGAAAAGAGATTTTCAGATACCACTTTGCTTTGTTCAAATTCACAAAAGACTAATCATAAACTTTTTATTGTAGATCAAAAGAAATCAAATGACTGGTTGATTAACTCTGAAGATAATCTTTGGCAGGGTGAAAAGGGGGTAAATAATCCTTGTCCTTGTGGCTATAGATTACCTACTCAAAAGGAATGGAGGGCTGTGCTTAATCTTGGCTACGAAGTCAAGTCAACATCTGTGGGATACTACTATCTTTCTGTTGCAAATGGGCAATTAATTCTGCCTTGTGGTGGATTGCGTAGTGCTTATTCTGGTCATTTTTTGCATATTGGCACTCGAGGATACTATTGGGCAAGTGATAATATTACAAAAGGAACTTCTGGTTGCATAGACTTCAACAAACAAGAACTAACCACTAATGTCAGCATTTTTGGATTTAGAGGTTTTGGAAGAAGTGTTCGATGCATGAGAAGTGAATAAGACTTTTAGATAATGAGATTTAAGGTTTCTTAGATTTAATTTGACTGTGAAATAACTAATTTATAATTACATTTAACTCTATATAATATGATTTTATTTTCTGCTAAGGATGTTTCCAAAACTTATACCAATCATAAGGCCTTAGATAAGGTTTCAATTGAAGTGGAGCAGGGAAGCATTTTTGGACTTCTTGGACCTAATGGTGCAGGTAAAACAACTCTGATTAGGATTATTAATCAAATAACTGCTCCTGATGAGGGTGAGATTTTCTTTATGGGTGAGAGACTAAAGGCTGACCATGTTCACTCTATTGGTTACCTTCCTGAGGAAAGAGGGTTATATAAGAAAATGAAGGTTGGTGAGCAGGCTATTTACTTGGCAGAGCTCAAAGGGATTAAAAGAGCTGATGCTAAGAAACGTTTGGAGTATTGGTTTGAAAAATTTGACATTCTAAGCTGGTGGAATCGCAAGGTTGAAGAGCTTTCTAAGGGTATGCAGCAAAAGGTTCAGTTTGTAACAACTATTCTTCACGAACCTAAGCTATTAATTTTTGATGAGCCTTTTAGTGGCTTTGACCCTATTAATACTAATCTCTTAAAGCACGAAATACTTGAACTAAAGAAAAAAGGTGCAACAATAATTTTCTCTACTCATAATATGGAATCGGTTGAAGAGATTTGCGATTCTATTGCTCTTCTTAATAAATCAAGGAAAATTCTTGATGGAAAGGTTGGGGATATTAAGCAGGAATTTAAGAAAAATCAATTTGAAATAGTTATTCCTAATGAAAGAGATATTAGGCAATACCTAACTGATGGAGTAAAACTTATTAACTCTATTAACAATCCCTATACTCAGGTTTCAACTCTTGAGATTGAGAAAGGGAAAAACGCAGACCTACTAAGTAATATTCTTTTAAACACTGACCTTATTTCATATAAGGAAATCCTGCCTTCGATGAACGAAATTTTTATAGAAAAAGTAAGCAATGAATAAGATAGCAATTATAATTAGACGTGAATATTTAACAAGGGTTAAGAAGAAATCATTCCTTGTAATGACCTTTTTAGGACCTATCCTTATAGCTTCTTTGTGGATAATTCCTTTCTTCTTAGCAATGAATTCAGAAACAAAGAGCAATATCTTAGTTGTTGACGAAACTCTTATTGAAAAAGATGGCGTGAAATCATCGCTCTACACTGAGAAGTTTAAGAATACAAGTGAGCTTAACTTTGATTATGAGTATGATATTTCCAAGGCTCAAGACCTTTTAAAAGAGGAAAAGTATGATGCTGTTTTGGAAATTGTAAAAACAAATGATATGCCTCCTATTAAGGGTTTCTTGTTCTATAGTAAGAATGAACCCTCACTTTCTGCACAAGAGTCAATACGTAATCAACTAACTAATATTCTTAAGGATCACGTTCTTGTCTATGATTATGGAATGACCGAAAAGGATTTAGACTGGTTTAATAATCCTAAGATAGGCTTTTACTCTAAAGACATACGCTCTGGTAAGGACTCATACAAAGAAATAAAAACTATTCTTGGAACAATGTCTGGCTTCTTAATCTATATGTTTATCTTCCTCTTTGGAGCTCAAGTTATGAAATCGGTTTCGGAAGAAAAGACTAGTAGGATTGTTGAAGTTTTAGTTTCTTCCATAAAGCCTATTCAACTACTTATGGGTAAGATTGTCTCTATTGCATTGGTTGGTCTAACTCAGTTCTTGCTTTGGATTGTACTTTCGTTTGTGCTTATTGCAGGTCTTCAAAGCTTCTATCCTCAAACTTTTACTGAGGCTCAAAAGGAAGATATAACAATTAACGAAAGGGTTATTAGTGTTGATAAGATTCAAGAAGCATCATCGTCTTCTGCCGAAGTTAATCAAATTGTTCAAGGGCTTTTCTCCATTGACTATGTATTAGTAATTTCAATGTTCTTGTTTTATTTTATGGCAGGGTACTTCCTTTATGCATCACTCTTTGGAGCTGTTGGCTCACTAATGGATGTTGACACAGATGCCCAGCAATTTACTCTCCCAGTAACAATACCACTGATTCTTGCCATAGTTTGCTTCCCAATAGTTATTCAGGATCCTTCAGGCACGGCTGCTTTTTGGCTCTCAATAATTCCATTAACTGCCCCTATCATAATGATGATTAGAATTCCATTTGGGGTTCCTGTTTGGGAGATTGCTTTATCAATGAGTTTGATGATTGTTTTTATTGGCTTCTGTATGTGGATGGCTGCAAAAATTTATAGGACTGGAATATTAATGTATGGTAAGAATATAACTTATAAAGAGATTTGGAAATGGTTTAAATACAAGAACTAGGTTTTTAGCCTATTATATATATTATTCAATTATTTTTAACCTAAATCAATTATGTCATGAAAAAGAAAATTACGTTCTATTTAGTCATGATCTTAGCCTTAGGAATTAGCTTTTCTTCCTGTGTGGATGAAAAGGATTTCGACTTTGACCGAATGGCTCAATCCTCAATCAATCCCAATATACGCTTAAATAATCTTCTGTCAACAGAAATCACAATGAGTGACTTCTTCAATTTAGATAGCATAGCAGATAGTATAAACGGATTAGAATTGGTTACAGTAAACCACCCTGATGGAGATTATTTAGATTTAGTCTTCACCATTGATACTCTATTCAAGTTAGATATCCCTAAGTTAGATAATATTAATGGGATTAACTTTAATCTTCCAGCAATTGAAATTGAAGATGTGATTGGAAACTTCTATGGAGAGTTTAACTATCCTGATGTTTCCGAAAATATGGAGATTATATCTATCGACATTCCAGAGATTGACAATTCTCAAATTATTGACAGCATATTCTTAAAGAATGGTTCAATATATATCGCTCTTACTTCTAACATTAATCATAATGGTTTTATTAATCTTAGATGTAAAGGACTTAGAAACAGATTAACAAATGAAGTCTTTAATCAAAATTTACGATTATCTAACGCTAATCAAATTGGGACAAAGGTTTTCAATTATGAAATTGATTTATCAAAATATTCATTAATACTTGGGACAAATTCAAAATTAGATTTTGAATATAGAATGAATATGAATGTTAATGGGGTCATTAAACCAAGCTATAAGGTTAATGTTAATATTGAATTCTCTGATTTATCTTTAAGTACTGTTTATGGAAAATTAGGGAACTATAATTCTACTTTTTCAGATTCTTTAATGGTTGATATATTTAACGATTCAAGTTTTGCTCAGATTTTTGAAAATGGAAAGTTTTCATTAGAAACAATGTACTTAGATTTCCATGCTGAAACAAACACAGGAGTTCCTGCAGTTTTAAATCTATCTACAATCAGAGCATATAACGACAAAAACAATACCTACTCAGATCTTATTACTAACCCTCAAGATAGAATTGTAAACATTAATCCTGCAAGTCAACCAGGGCTTATTGGAATTTCAGATAGAAGAATTAATTTAAACACTTCCATTCTAAATGTTACTCCTTCGAGAATTGAGTATTTAGGATACGTTACTCTCAACCCAGATAATGTTAGTGGTTTTGGGCCAAGTAACCCTTGGATAAAGATAAAGTCTAAACTTCATATTCCATTAAAAGCTCAAATAAATGACCTTGACTACGAAATTGAATTAGATAGAATTGATATTGGAGATGCATCAGATTTCATTAATTCTGCTTCCTTAATTTTAAATCTTACTAACTATTTTCCTTTCTCAATTGAAGCTCAACTATATTGTTTGGATGCAAACGGAAATGAAACTGGACAAGTTTTAGATCTCAATAGCACAAACAATATTATTATTACTGGTGCTAATGTTGATATTAATGGAAATGTAATTAGCCCTTCAACTAAAACAACTAAAATAACTATAACAGCTGATAATTTCGATCTAATCAAGAATGCTAATAAAATGAAGCTGAAATTAACATTAAACACATCTTCAAGCGGTTCAACCAAGCCGTATATTAAATTAGATAGAGACTCAAAGGTTTCTGTAAGTTTAGGCATTGACATAAAAGCTAATGTCACATTATAATTAACTTTAAAAGATTAATAAGATGAAAAAATATATTAAAAATTGGTTTTGGGGATTAGTATTGAGTCTGATTTCATTTTCTTCAATGGCTCAAACTCCAATTCTTGAAGTTTACCAACCAGATAGCATTCTCTCAACATCTGCTATTTTTAGGGGAAAAGTCAAAAGATCTCCTGATGGTGCATTGTTACTCTCAAGAGGATTTGCTTTAAAGACTGCGAATTCTGATACATACAATTATTATACAATTAGTTCTTATGATAGCATTATTAGTTTTCACGCAACCGATTTAGCAATAAATACAAGATATCAAGTTGCTGTTATGGCTCTTACTGTGGATAGTTTC
>JAGNRX010000073.1 GCA_017988355.1 Bacteroidales bacterium
TTTTCTGCAATAGTATCTGTCTTACTTTATTTTATTGTTCTTATATATATTGATTATCAATTAACTTTAACTGTTTTATTAGTTTTCCCTATAGTTTCTGCCTTAGTTTCATTAGTGAGTAGAAACCTAAGAAGTAGCTCAAAGCACCTCCAACAAAAGAACTCAAATCTTATTTCAATAATTGAACAAACCATTTCAGGACTTAGGATAATTAAATCACATACTGCAATTGAAATGATGAACGAAAGGTTTGTTCACTTCAACGCATCCTATACTCGTTTAAGAAATGGAATATATAGGAAGGTTGATTTAGCCTCTCCAATGAGTGAGTTCTTTGGAAATGCTATGCTGATTGGGCTTTTACTCTTTGGTTCATCAAGTGTTCTTTCAACAAGCCCTACCCTTAGTCCAGAGCTATTTATTGTTTATCTTGTTCTTTTCACTCTTATCATTAAGCCTGCAAAAGATATACCTACTTCTTTCTTTAATATTAAAAAAGGTAGGGCATCAATTGATAGAATTGTTGATATACTTGAAATTGAAAATAATATAAAAGAGCCTACTAATCCTATTTCCTTCCCGAAATTAGAAAAAGGGATAGTATTTAATAATGTATCATTCTCATATATTAATGAGCCTGTCCTAAAAAATATTAATATAGTATTTGAAAAAGGAAAGACAACAGCAATTGTTGGAGCTTCTGGAAGTGGGAAAAGCACTTTGATTGATCTTATTCCAAAATTCTATGAGCCAAGCCAAGGAGAGATATTGTTTGATAGTGTTAATAGTAGAGATATTAAGAGTTCAGATATTAGAAATCAAATCTCAATAGTAACACAAGATACAATACTTTTCAACGACACAATATTCAATAATATAACCTTTGGATTTAAAAACTATAGCTTAGAAGAGGTTGAAAACGCTGCTAAGATTGCAAATGCACATGAGTTTATTGAGCTTTTACCTGATGGCTATAATACAATGATTGGTGATAGGGGTTCAACTCTTTCAGGAGGTCAAAAAC
The DNA here is from genome assembly GCA_017988355.1 of Bacteroidales bacterium. Taxonomy (GTDB): domain Bacteria; phylum Bacteroidota; class Bacteroidia; order Bacteroidales; family P3; genus UBA10566. The sequence goes on from JAGNRX010000073.1 coordinate 1,025, forward strand.
AGAGACTAAGCATTGCAAGAGCTATCTTAAAAAACTCAGAAATACTAATCCTTGACGAAGCAACCTCTGCATTAGATACCGAAAACGAAAGATTAGTTCAAGATGCAATTTCAAGAATAACCATAGGAAAAACTTCAATAATAATAGCTCATAGGCTTTCAACCATCGTAAATGCAGATAAGATAATCGTTTTAGATAAGGGAGAAATCAGAGAAATAGGAACTCATAAAGAACTTATTGCAATAAATGGCATATATTCTAAGTTGTGTAAGATGCAGGAAGTATAGCATTTAACTAAAAAACTACTATGAAAAAGATATTATTTATTTGTCTGGGGAATATTTGTCGTTCAGCAGCAGCAGAAGCTGTTATGAAAAAACTAATTGAAGACAAGAATATATCCAAAGAATTTTTTATTGACTCAGCAGGAACATCCAACTACCACGAAGGAGGAAAAGCAGATCCAAGGATGATACAACATTCCTTAAATAGAGGATATAATATTACCAGCATCTCAAGACCAATCAAGAAAGAGGACTACTACGAATTTGATTTAATAGTTGTAATGGACAAGGAGAACTTAAAGAATGTAAGTAGCCTTTGCCCAGAAGAAAAACTATTAGAAAAGATTGTTCCTATGTCTGATTTCTTCACTCAGCATAAAGATGAGATTGTTCCAGACCCTTATTTCGGAGGGAATAAAGGATTTGAATATGTCTTAGACCTTTTGGAAGATGGCTGCTCGGAGCTATTATTGCAATTAAGCAAGAAAGATATTTAATAACTTATTTTCTTCCATTTTTTCTATACCATTAATTGGCAATTTACCTATCTTAGTTTTATCATATATAATTACTTATTCAAAGTATAGCATCTAAACTATCTTTATCAATAGGATGAAAAAGGGGTTTAAATTTGGATAACTATCCTTTTTAGTGTATTTTTGCAAGTTACAATTCAATATAGTGTTCAATATATGGTTGAAAATATGTCAATTAACAGAAAGACACAAGAGCTGAAAGCAAGAATGCAGTCTTTACTTCAAGGTGGTGGAGAGAAAGCTATGGAGAAGCAAAAGGCAACTGGTAAGCTTACAGCAAGAGAAAGAATCTTAGAGTTATTAGACGAGGGTTCTTTCCACGAATATGACCTTTTTATCCAACACTCGGGTAAAGACTTTAATATGGATAAGAAGATTCTTCCTGGTGACGGAGTTGTTACAGGTACAGGAACAATTAATGGTTATCCAATTTGTATTTATGCTCAAGATTTCACCGTTGCTGGTGGTTCACTAGGTTATATGCATGCTAAAAAGATATGCAAAATCATGGATCACGCAATGAAGTTCAAAGTTCCTATCATAGGAATTAACGACTCAGGCGGTGCTCGTATTCAAGAAGGTGTTAATGCTTTGGCTGGTTATGGTGAAATATTCTTCCGTAACACAATGGCCTCAGGTGTTATCCCTCAAATCTCAGTTATACTTGGTCCTTGTGCAGGTGGTGCGGTTTATTCGCCAGCCCTAACAGACTTTGTTTTCGTTGTAGATAAGATTTCTAAAATGTTTATTACAGGACCTGATGTAATAAAAACAGTTTTAGGAGAAGAAATCTCTCAAGAAGACCTTGGTGGAGCAAGAGTTCATGCTGAAGTTTCTGGTAATGCACATTTCTTTGCAGAAAGTGAAATGGAATGCTTTGACCAAATTAAGGCTCTATTCACTTATATCCCTTGGAACAACACCAAGAAAGCAGAGAGATTTGCTATGAAGAAGCCAAAATCAAAGGACTATAAGATTAATCAAATATTCCCAACAGATCCAGCAAAACCTTATGATGTTAGGCTTATTATAAAAGCTATTGCAGATAATTCTGAATTCTTAGAAGTTCACGAGCTATTTGCAAAAAACATTGTTGTAGGCTTTGCACGTATTAATGGAGACACAGTAGGCTGTGTTGCAAATCAACCAATGGAAATGGCTGGGGTTTTAGATTGCAACTCATCTGACAAAGCTGCAAGGTTTATTCTATTCTGCGATGCTTTCCAAATTCCTCTTATTACCTTTGAAGACCTTCCTGGTTATCTTCCTGGCGTTGACCAAGAACATGCAGGAGTTATTCGTCATGGTGCTAAAATCCTTTATGCATTCTCTGAAGCAACAGTTCCTAAGATAACTGTTATCCTAAGAAAAGCATACGGAGGAGGATATATTGCTATGTGTTCAAATCACTTAAAGGCAGACTTTGTTTTCGCATGGCCAACAGCTGAAATTGCAGTTATGGGACCAGAGGGTGCTGCAAACATTATTTTTAAAGCTGAAATTCTTGGAGCAGAAGACCCTGATGCAATGCGTAAGGTTAAGATTCAAGAATACAAAGAGAAGTTTGCCAACCCTTATGTTGCTGCTTCTTACGGATATGTTGATGCAGTAATTCAACCAAGCGAAACTCGTAAGTATTTAATTCATGCTCTTGATATGACAAGAAGTAAGGTTGTTGAAAACCCATGGAAGAAACATGGTATTCCTCCATTCTAAATAATTATTAGTGAAGAGAATTAAATTATTAAATCGAATTAAATAAAGATTATGTCAGATATTAAACCAGATATTAGAACTCATTATCGCCAATTATATGTTAAGGTTGAACCAGGACAGATATATGCATTTATCCCAGGAACGATTATAGATATATTTGTGAAAAAAGGGCAGAAAGTAAAGAAAGGAGACCCGCTATTTACACTACATGCAATGAAGATGGATAATGAGCTTTGTTCTACAATAGATGGAACAATTGGGGCAATCAATATTAAGGCAGGACAAATCGTTAATAAGAATGATGTTCTGATTGATGTTATTCCATTAGGAGTTAAGATTGAAAACCCTTCCACTCCAAAACCTGCAGCAGACAAAAAAGAGACAGTTGACAAGAAAGAAACTGCGGATAAGAAAGAAACTAAGAAATAGAAAGAAGTATTTATCTTCTAATCCTACTTAGAAAGAATCTCTTTAACCCTTGAAACTAAGCTATGCGAATCAATTTTGCATAGCTTTTGTAGTTCTAAGACAGAGCCATGTTCAATAAACTTATCCTGAATTCCCATCCTGAAAATAGAGTTCTTATATCCCTTATCAGTTGCATATTCCGAAACAGCAGAACCAAATCCACCATTTTCAGCACCATCTTCTATTGTAATGATATTGTCAAAATTAGCAAATACCTCTTCAAGCAAGGTTGTGTCCATTGGCTTTAAGAAACGCATATTATAGATAGAGACTTCAATTGACTGTTTAGCAAGCTCATTTGCAGCGATTATAGCATTTATTCCAATAGCACCTATTGACAAGATAGCAATATCCTTACCCTCTCTTATCTTTTCGCCCTTACCAATCTCAATTGTTTCAAATTCATTCCTCCAGCTCTTCAAATAACCCTTACCCCTTGGATAACGAATAACCAGTGGAGAAGTCAAGCCCTTTTGAGCAGTAAACATAATATTTCTTAGCTCACTTTCATTTAAGGGAGCAAAGATTATTAGGTTAGGAATAGCACGAAGATAAGCCAAATCAAAAACTCCATGATGAGTTGCACCATCTTCACCCACAAGTCCTGCACGGTCTAAACAAAGAATAACAGGAAGGTTTTGAAGAGCAATATCGTGGATGATTTGGTCATAAGCTCTTTGTAGGAAAGAAGAATAAACATTACAGAAAGGAATTAAACCATTTGCTGCAAGCCCTGCTGAGAAACAAACAGCGTGCTGCTCTGCAATGCCTACATCAAAACACCTATCAGGGAAAGTCTCCATAAACTCGTTCATCGAGCAGCCCGAAAGCATAGCAGGAGTAATTCCTACAATCTTTTCATTCATCTTTCCAAGCTCAACCAAAGTTTCACCAAAGACGTCCTGGAACTTACTTAAGCAATCATCTCCTCCACTATCACATTGTTCCCTTTGACCCGTCTTAGGATTAAATACCCCAGGAGCATGGTAAGTTATTGGATTGTCTTCGGCAGACTTAAGCCCTTTTCCTTTTTTTGTAATGATATGTAAAAGTTTAGGACCCTTAATCTTCTTTAAGTCTTCAAGGGTTTTAACCAAAGAAATGACGTCATTTCCTTTTATGGGGCCAAAATATCTTATCCTTAGAGCTTCAAAGAAATTGCTCTTGCCTGAGAAAACTGATTTTGTTGCAAATAAAACACGGTTAGCTAAGGTCTTAGGCTTATTATATGCAGGAGAGTTTCCTCCCAACATATTCCATAATTTATTCTTAACCCTATTATAAGTTGGTGAAGTAGTAATAAGAGTAAAGTATTCTCCCATGGCTCCCACCTTCTTATCAATCGAAATGCCATTATCGTTAAGAATAACAAGCATATCACAATCGGTAGTTCCAGCGTGGTTTAGTGCTTCAAAAACCATTCCACCCGTCATCGAGCCATCCCCAATAACGGCTATATGTCTATTATTAAGATTTCCACTAATCTTATCTGCCATAGCCATACCCAAAATTGCAGAAATAGAAGTAGAGGAATGCCCTGTTCCAAAGCAATCGTACTTACTTTCTTCAATCTTTGGGAAACCGCTCAAGCCATTTAATTTCCTAATGGTATGGAACTTATCTTTTCTTCCAGTAATTAGTTTATGGGAATAGGCTTGGTGCCCAACGTCCCAAATAAGTGAATCCATTGGAATATCATAAACATAGTGTAGAGCAATAGTTAGCTCAACTGTTCCGAGTGAAGACCCAAGATGACCAGGGTTTTCAGCCAAAACCTCAATAATATAATTCCTAACCTCTTTACAAAGCTGAGGCAATTGACTCTTAGACAATTTCTTTATGTCCTCCGGGTAATTAACATTCTTAAGCAATTCCCCTTGGTTATATTCTTGCATATCTTTTTCTTCTTGTAAAATGCAAATATACACAAAATACAAATAGATATACCAAATATGAGTTTAATGAATTTGTGTTCTTAGAGCAAAAAACAAAGAATTATGAAATTAAAATGAGAGAGGAAATTATTAAAACAGAGAAAGAAAATCCTAAAGTGAAGAAAGAAAATCCTAAAACGCCGTATTAAATTATTCTTTCAAAGAGTCATTTTGCTGAGATGGGCATCTTAGCTTACTGAGATGGGCATCTTAGCGTCTTAAGATGGGCATCTTAGCAGCGTGAGATGGGCATCTTAGCAAGATTAAACAAAGAGTTAGAAATTTAATGCTTGATTCTACTGATTTTAAACAAAGTAAGGAGATATTACTTAGCCACCTACTCTCTTTACTTTAT
>JAGNRX010000074.1 GCA_017988355.1 Bacteroidales bacterium
GTATAATAACAACTTATGGTCCTTTGAATTCTTATTCAATTAGTCAGTATTATTTTTTAACAAATGGGTATGATGAGAATTATGAAGTTAATGACGAATCCTTCTCTTATATGCAGGTATTTGACAATGAAAATATTATGAATTATTTGATTCCTGCTACCCTTGTAGCAGCAGATAGCTTTCGTCAAATTTTATCACCAGGTCATACTTTAATAGATATTGACATTAAATTAGATTTTGGTTATTATGCCAATTTTATTTATACTTTTGCTTTTGGAGGTTTAAAAATTTTAGGATACAAATCATCTCATTTAATAAGCTGGATTGAACTTGAAAGTGCAGATATAGGAAGCATAAAGTTTTTAAATTAAAAAAATAATTGATATGAGAAAGCAACAATTATTGATATTGATATTATTAAATATTTGTTTTATAGCTCAAGGGCAAATCTCCACAACAAATTATGATAATAAAGTTATATTACAGTCTTATCAGAATAGTAGATTTGTATGGCCTTTTACATTTGAAGATTATGATAATATAAATAATCTTTGTTTTTCTTTAGCAACAGATACGGCTGTAAATATTTATTTTGTAGATAATGATTTAAATGTACTTGATGTGTTAAGTGCGGAAAAACTTAAGTTTTTTCATTTTAAATTAAACGATAAAGTATATGGAGTAACTAATCATATGAGTGTCTTCCCTTATTTTGATTCTACCAGTTTTTATTCAAATTATCTTAATGGAGATAGATTTTTTAATAAAATAGTATTCTCAAAAGATAATGACACTCGTAAACATATTTTAATGTCCAAATGTTTCATTACAAGAAATAAAGAAATCGCTTTCTTTTTTCTAAATCAGGACAAAAACACTATGCAACTTGATGCAAAATTATTTATAGTTGACACTATAGGAGAAATAAAAGCCTCAAATTCTTATAATCAAATAGCTTTAGATTTCCCAGCAATATATGAAACAGATTCAAATTTTACTATTATTGAGTCATTTCCTCTAAGTCAAACTTCATTGCCCAAGTCTTATTATATTGATAAGGTAACTTTAGATATTATTGATTCTGCTGAATTTACATCAAAGTTTTTTATTGGAAAGTATGAAAAGATTAATGATTCAATTTTTGTTTCAATTTCTCCTTCTGGTTCAATACTTTCAACTGATCCAAACAGATATATCATTTATGTTGTTAATGATAAGAGTCTCACAGTTCAGTCTAAAACCAAGGTAGAGTATGGTGGATATTTTGTAGCTGGAGAATTACTTGTTTATCCATTCCAACACTTAATAGATTTTAGAAATGAAGATTCAATTTATCATTGTTGCTATATTAGATATGGTGATGGAATTGATGGAGACTATACGGGATTTATTCATATTGTTAATTTTGGTTTAGATGGAGTAGTGAATTTTGAATATAAATTCTTATATGATTCTATAGTTCCCAAAATAATTAATGGAATAAAAGCGACAGATGATGGAGGTCTTTTAGTAATGGTTCAACTTTTTAATAGCGATTGTTGGATATTGAAGTTTAAGCCTGATGGTTTAATTGGTTTAACAAATATTGAAACTGGAGAAAAAGAAACAATCAAAGTTTATCCAAACCCTGCAAGAGATTATATCAATGTGGATATTGAATCAACTAATTTCAAGCAAAGTGATATTGAGTTATATGATATGCAAGGCAAATTAGTTAAGAAAGCGAAGCTTAAATCAAAACAAGGAAATAGGGTTGATGTTTCTAATCTAAATGCAGGAGCTTATACTTATAATGTATCTATTAATGGGAAAACTATTAGTGGAAAGATTATTGTTGGGAAGTAGAATTGTAATTTTATAGCTTTATAGTTTGATATATTTTAACGAGGATTTATTTTAATGAATCCTCGTTTTGATTCCAAAAACTTTCATTCAACTTGCTTTTTTGTATCTTTGTCAGGAATTAAGATTAGAGAAATAAAATTAAGAGTAAAGATTGGGATGATGAAATGTAAGATGTTTTTTGTTTGGACTTTGGTAGTGATTGTTTTTATAATGCCTTTGAGAAAGGGTTTTGCTCAAACAAGTGATGAGGTTTTTAGTGGGAATGCTATTAGGGTTGGGGCTGAAAATACAGAAATGTATATTGATTTGTTGAGAGGAAAGAAGGTGGGTGTTATTGCTAATCAGGCTTCTTTGATTGGGGAAAGGCATTTGGTTGATAGTCTTATTGGTTTGGGAGTATCAGTGAGGGCGATTTACTGTCCTGAACATGGGTTTAGGGGTGATGCAGAGGCTGGGGCTATTATCAAATCTTCAATTGATGATAAGACTTCTTTGCCTATTATATCGCTTTATGGGAATAATAAGAAACCAAAACAAAGTGAGTTTAGGGATAATGAGGTAGTGGTTTTTGATCTTCAAGATGTGGGTACAAGGTTCTATACCTATATTTCAACTCTTCATTATGTTATGGAGGCTTGTGCGGAAAACAATATTCCGTTGATTGTGCTTGATAGACCTAATCCAAATGCTTCTTATATTGATGGTGCAGTTTTAAAGGATAGTTCTTTAGTTACTTTTGTTGGTATGCATCCTGTGCCTATTGTTTATGGGATGACGATTGGGGAATATGCAAAGATGATAAATGGAGAGCTTTGGCTTGGAACTTCAAATAATAGGGTGAAAGGAGAAAAAGGGAATTTGAGATGTGATTTAACTATTATTCCAATAAAATACTACAATCATAGTATGGAATATTCGCTTCCTATTGCTCCTAGTCCAAATCTTAAAACGCCATTATCTGTTCTTTGTTATCCATCGCTTTGCTTCTTTGAAGGAACTCCTGTTTCGGTGGGTAGGGGTACGGATTGTCCTTTTGAAATTGTGGGCTATCCTGAATATAATGATACTAGTTTTTCTTTTACTCCAAAGGTAATAAAAGGGGTTTCGGATAATCCTCCGTATAAAAATATAATGTGTTATGGTGAAAGTGATATGGTTATTGAGGACTGTATTAAATCAAAAGCTAAGGGAGAGATGAGTTTGAGCGTTTTGATTAGAATGTATAATGCTTACCCAAATAAGGATAAGTTCTTCCAAAATTTCTTCGACAAACTTGCTGGCACCAAAGACTTAAAGCTACAAGTTAGACAAGGAATGCAAGAACAAGAGATAAGAAAGACTTGGGAAAAAGATATTGAGGAGTTTAAGCAAGTGAGGAAGAAGTATTTGATATATAATTAGTCTTCAACTATCCTTTAATTAATTGCTTATAGCTTTTGTTGAAAGCTGGTTGTCAGTTGAGAAAAATATATTAACTTTGCACTTCTTAATTTGCAGTTGGTTGTGGAGGGGGAAAGGGTATTTGTTATAATAAAAAATAGAGGAATAATAATATGTTTGAGAATTTAAGTGAGAAATTAGAGAAGTCGTTTAAGATATTAAAAGGTCATGGTAAGATAACTGAAATTAATGTTGCTGAAACATTGAAAGAGGTTAGAAAAGCTTTGATTGATGCTGACGTTAGTTATGCAATTGCTAAGGATTTCTGCGATACTGTTAAACAAAAAGCTTTAGGTAAGAATGTTTTAACTTCAATTGATCCAGGACAATTAATGATTAAGATTGTTCAAGATGAATTGACTGAGCTAATGGGTGGAGAAACTCAAGAGGTAAATATTAAAGGTTCTCCTGCCATAATTCTTATTGCTGGTTTGCAAGGTAGTGGTAAGACAACTTTTTCTGCTAAGTTTGCAAATTATCTTAAAACTAAAAAAGGTAAGTCAGTTCTTTTGGTTGCTGGTGACGTTTATCGTCCTGCTGCAATCAATCAATTGCAAGTTCTTGGTGAGCAAATAGGGGTTGAGGTATATACAGAAGATTCTAAAAACCCTGTTCAAATTGCTAAGAATGCTGTTCAGAGAGCAAAAGATAAAGGAATAAGTGTTGTTATTGTCGATACTGCGGGACGTTTGGGTATTGATGAGCAGATGATGAATGAGATTGAGGCTATCAAGAAAGCTGTTAACCCTCAAGAAACTCTTTTTGTGGTTGATAGTATGACTGGTCAGGATGCTGTAAACACTGCAAAGGCATTTAACGATAAATTAGATTTTCAAGGAGTTGTACTAACCAAACTTGATGGAGACACAAGAGGTGGTGCAGCCCTAACAATTCGCCACGTTGTCAATAAGCCAATTAAGTTTGTAGGAATTGGAGAAAAGATGGATGCTTTAGATGTTTTCCATCCAGAGCGTATGGCTTCTCGTATTCTTGGAATGGGTGATATTGTTTCTTTGGTTGAAAAGGCTCAAGAGCAGTATGATGAAGAGCAGGCAAGGAAGATATCTAAGAAACTTAAGACAAATGATTTTAATTTCAATGACTTTCTAACTCAAATCAGTCAAATAAAGAAGATGGGTAATATTAAAGACCTTATGGGAATGATACCTGGAGTTGGCAAGATGATGAAGGATGTTGATATCAATGATGATGCTTTTAAGGGCATTGAAGCAATTATTGGGTCAATGACTCCGTTTGAAAGAGAGAATCCAGCCAAAATTGACGGAAGCAGGAGAAAGAGAATTGCAAGAGGAAGTGGCACAACAATAGAGGATGTTAACAGACTTCTTAAGCAATTTGAAGAAACTCGCAAGATGATGAAGATGGTTGGGAGTGGGAATAAAATGAATGCATTAAAAAATATTAGAAGGAGATAAACCAATGGAAAATAAGAAACAACCAATTATTATAGATGGAAAGCTAATATCGGCAGAGATTAAAAAAGAATTAGCAGCAGAAGTTATAAAACTATTAGATGCAGGTAAGAGACCTCCTCATTTGGTTGCTGTTATTGTTGGGAATGATGGAGCAAGTGAATCTTATGTTGCCAGCAAAGAAAAGCAAAGTAAGGAAGTAGGCTTTATGTCTTCTGTTTATCGTTTTCCAGACACACTAACAGAACAAGAGCTTCTAAATACAATTGATTTTCTAAATAATGACCCAGAAGTAGATGGATTTATTGTTCAGCTACCTCTTCCAAAACATATTAGCGAAAATAAGGTTGTTCAAAGAATTGACCCAAGAAAGGATGTTGATGGTTTCCACCCAACCAACGGAGGAAGAATGATGTATAATATGTCATCATTTATTCCTGCAACTCCTTACGGAATTATGACAATGCTTGAAAGATCTAAGATTGATACGGTAGGAAAGCACTGCGTTGTAATAGGGAGAAGTAATATTGTTGGAACTCCAGTTGCTGTTCTTATGTCAAGAAATAATAACTTAGCAAATTGCACAGTAACTCTTTGCCATAGCAAGACCAAAAACATAAAGGAAATATGCCTTGGAGCAGATATTCTAATTGTTGCAATAGGTAAACCAGAATTTATAACAGCAGATATGGTTAAAGAAGGTGCAGTTATTATTGATGTTGGTATTCACAGAGTAGAAGATGCAACAAAAGAAAGAGGATACCGAGTTGTTGGGGATGTGAAGTTTGATGAGGTTGCACCAAAATCAAGTTATATAACACCAGTACCAGGAGGAGTTGGAACTTTAACCGTTGTGTCTCTTCTTCAAAACACCCTAAAAGCATACAACCACGAAATCTACGAATAAAGAAAAGATTAGATGTTATTAAAACAAGAAGAAGGAATTGCAAAAGGGGAGCTTTTACCAATAATGGAAGAGTTCTATAGTTTGCAAGGAGAAGGTTATAATACAGGAAAGGCTGCATACTTTATTAGAGTTGGGGGCTGTGATGTTGGTTGTGATTTTTGTGATGTAAAGGAAGCTTGGGATGCTGCACTTCTTGCTCCAACAAGTATTGAAGATGTTGTTCAGAGAGCCTCAACTTATCCTGCTAAATCCGTAATCATTACTGGAGGAGAGCCACTACTATATAATTTAGACCTTATTTGCAAAAGACTTCACGACAATAATATTGAAATATTCCTTGAAACCTCTGGCTCATCTCCTATGAGTGGTTCTTGGGATTGGGTTTGTCTTTCTGCAAAAAGGAATATGCCTCCCTTGGAAGAGAATATGAAATATGCTTCTGAGCTTAAAATGATTATTTGTGACGAAAAAGACTTTGAGTTTGCGGAAACTTATTCAAAGAAAGTCGATAATAAGAAATGCGTTTTATACTTGCAACCAGAATGGAGCGTTAGAAATATAGTAATGCCTAAGATTGTTGAATACATTAAAAAGAATCCTAAATGGAGAATATCGTTGCAAAGTCACAAATACATGGAAATACCTTAGCACCTTTTATTAGAGTATTAAGAATTTCTCTTCT
>JAGNRX010000075.1 GCA_017988355.1 Bacteroidales bacterium
AATAATACCTAAGATAACAAGATATAGGATTGAGAAGTACAAAGAGAAAATGAAAAAAGAAAACCCTGAACTCTTTAAAAATCAAGATAGAGGATATACAGGAAAAATTCACCCAGCCTTAAAGAAATACTATAAAGAAGAAGATAATAATATTAACAATAATACTAAATGAAGAAAGAAAACCCTTTAAAGAAATTCCTACCACATTTAATAGCTATAGCTGTTTTTTTGGTAATAAGTCTAATTTACTTTTCTCCAGTTCTAAAAGGATTAGAGCTTCGTCAGAGCGATATGACAAACGCAACAGGAGTTGGAAAAGAACTTGCGGACTATAGAGAAGCAACAGGACATGGTGCATCGTGGACTAATTCATTATTTAGTGGTATGCCCTCCTATCAAATTCAAGGACCTTCAACCAATAATGTTTTTGGGCCAATAAGTACCCCTCTTAAACTTTGGGGATTTCAATTAGACTTAGGCGTTATGTTCCTTTACATGTTAGGGTTCTATGTTTTTGCAATAACTCTTGGCATAAGTCCTTGGCTAGGAATTATTGCTGGAGTTTCATTTGCCCTTGCCTCCTATAATATAATAATTATTGAGGTTGGACATATAACAAAAGCATGGGCAATGGCTATGATGGCACCTATCTTTGGAGGCATGATGTTAGTTTTTAAAAAGAAATACTTGACAGGAATAGCAATCTTTATTCTCGCTCTTGGTCTTCAGATAAACTTCAACCACATTCAGATTACATATTATACTATGCTTGCTGGTTTTATTCTTGCAATTTCATATTTCATTTTTGCAATTAAAGAAAAGCAAATCAAGACATATATTATAAGTGGTTTAATACTTATTGCAGGAGCTTTAATTGCTGTTTTACCTATGGCAGCTCAACTAAAAATGAACTCTCAGTATGTTTCTCACACAATGAGAGGTGGTTCTGAAATAACGGTTAAACCTGTTGGTGACACAAAAACAAAGAACGATAAAGGTCTAACAATTGATTACGCATACCAGTGGAGCTATGGAATTGGAGAAAGTCTCTCTGTTCTAATCCCTGATGCAAGAGGTGGCGGAGGTTCAGACCAGAGATTTGAAGATAACGCTAAAAATAGAATTAATCAAATTCAAACCGTTGCACCAGCTCGTCAATCAGATCCAAACATTAATCAAGTTGTTCAACAATATGCCGGAGCAACTTATTGGGGAGAGCAACCTTTCACAGCTGGAACAATGTATTTCGGAGCAATAATTATCTTTCTTGCTTTCTTAGGACTAATCTTAGTTAAGGGACCTGAACGTTGGTGGCTACTTATTGCAACCATTCTTGCCTTCATTCTCTCTTGGGGTAGTAATTTTATGGCAGTTAATGAGTTCCTTTTCCATAACCTTCCTCTATATAATAAGTTTAGAACCCCTTCAATGGCACTTGTTCTTGCAAATGTAACCTTAATCATCCTTGCAATTTTAGGACTTAAAGAATTCTTTTCAAAAGACTTAGATATAAATAAAAAGAAGAAAGCATTATATATTTCAGGTGGAATTGTTGGAGGCATAACTCTTATTTCTGCATTAGTTCCAAGCTTATTAGCTTCATTCTCTGCAAGTGGCGATTCTGTTTACCAAGACTATTTAGGTGCAAGCTATATTCAAGCATTAGTTGATGATAGAAAAGCATTATTTGTTTCCGATGCTTGGCGTTCATTTTTATTTATTTCAGCAGCTTTCTTTGCATTGTTTTTCTTTGCATTTGACAAGATTAAGAAAGAATATATAGCTGTTCTTATTCTTGGCTTACTAATCATATTTGACCTTTGGGGAGTTGATAAACGTTATTTATCAGACCAAAACTTTGTGAAATCGCAAGAGATAAATATCTACCCAACAAGTGCAGACAATGAAATCTTTGAAATGGTTAAACAAAACAATACTAATCATTATAGAGTTTTCAACCTATCAGTAAACACATTCAACGATGCAACAACCTCTTACTTCCATCCCTCAATTGGTGGATACCATGGAGCAAAACTTCAAAGATACCAAGACATTATCGATTTCTACTTCCTTAACAAAAGCTATGTTCAAAATGATTTAAGAGACCCAGAGAAACTAAGCTCAAATCCTATTCGTCAGTTCTATTCAGCATATCAGGGTCAGCTTTCTGCAAATATGGGAGTTGTTAATATGTTAGACACCAAGTTCTTTATCCTACCAACACCTGAAGGAGGAAAAGCATATCCTAACCCAGAGGCAATGGGTGCAGCATGGTTTGTTCCTCAAATTGATTGGGCTAAGGATGCGAATGAAGAAATCTTAAAGCTTGATAATTTCAATCCAAAAGAAGTTGCAATCATTGATATTAGATTTAAAGATGTGGTTAAGCCGATTGCATCTTTCGACTCCTTAGCAACCATTAAGTTTGAGAAAGCTTCGGACAATAATCCTGAATATGCCAAATACACAACAAGTTCAAAGTCTGATGGCATAATGGTTTGTTCAGAAATCTATTACGATGAAGATTGGAAAGCGTTTATTGATGGAAAAGAAACGCCATATTTTAGAGCAAACTACATCCTAAGAGCAATTAATGTTCCAGCAGGAAACCATGTTGTTGAGTTTAAATTGGAGTCTAATGCATTCAAAACCTTTAATTTCATCTCACTTGTAGGTTCAATATTGGTAGTTCTAATTGTACTTTTAGCTATCTTCTACCCTATCTACAATAATAGAAAAGAAGTAAAAATTAAATTAAAAAAATAATCTAAAACAATAGAAAACATGAAAAGAATTATTAGTCTGACAATCTATTTTGTCGCTCTATTAATTGGCATTCAAGCCTATTCTCAAACAGAATTACGCCAACCCTTTATTATGGATACAATAAATAATAAGGGAGAAAAACTTGATATAACATCCTTTATTGGTGTTCCAAGCTACGAGAACTTGAAAACATCGAAGAACTTCATAACGATAGACGAAAATCAATTAATTAAGATTGAAAAACCAACAGAAAATTCATATAAGATAAACACTTATGTTTCTAATATCATTGTTAATTCCTATCAAAAAACAACACTTAATGTGTTTTGTACCGATAAGGTAAAGATTGGACTTAATGGAGAAATGATTAAGGAAAGACTATTAACAAAGGATTCTTTAACAGATGACTCCAAGATATCAAAAGAAATAACCTTAGAGCCAGGGAAGCATATAATATCTATTACTGTAATAACATCTACTGAGAACCCTAACCACGAGCTTCGTTTTAGCTTTGAGGGTGGTGAAATAAAGACTATTAATAAAGAAACAAAGGATAGTAACTATGGTCTAACCCTAAAAGAAATGTTAGGAGGAAGAAATATCTATAACACTTCAATTTCACCTTCTGGCAAATATGTAATGGTTAAGTACTACGATGCAGACAGCAAGGGTAAAAGACAATACGGATACTTAGTGGCTAATAAAGATAAAACATTATTCTTTGAAGAAGGTAACACTTCAACCCAGTGGGCTGAAAAAGATATATTCTTTAATGATAAGAACGAAGATATACTATATTATTTCGATAAGGTAAATGATAATAGAAGACTTATAAAACAAAACCTATTAGGAGTTAAAACCGTTGTTGCAGAAAATCTTCCAGAGGGTTCACTTAATATTTTACCAAACAAAACTCAAAATGCAATCCTAACCCAAACCATAAAGGTAGATAATTCCAAAGATGACTTAAGACAGTACTTACTACCTGATGATAGAATTGATGGCTGGAGAACTCGTAGTTTGTTATCAATCTATAATTTTGAAACACAGCAAATACAACCCCTCACCTATGGTTACCGCTCAACCTATTTAAATGATTATAATGCAAAGACTAACTCTATACTGTTATCTGTAAGCTACGACAATATAACACAAAGACCATTTAGCCAAACATCTATTTATGAGATGAATTTAGACAGCTTTAAGGTTGACACAATTGTTAAGGAAGAAGGATTTGTTTCAAGTGCAAGTTATATTCCTAACACTGATTTCATTGTCATAAAAGCAAGTGGAGAAGCATTTAACGGAATTGGTAATACATTAAAGAAAAATGTTATCCCTAATGCCTACCACGGAATGTTATTCCTAATGGATAAGAAAACAAAAGAAGTTGAATGTATTTCAAAAAACTTTGACCCATCAATCTCCAGCATAAAGATAACAGAAAACAAAACAATCTATTTCACAGCCGAAAACAAAGACTCCGTTTCCTTATATGTTTATAGCTTAGACAACAAAGACATTAAAAGGATAGAAACCAACTTAGATATAGTATCGGGATTTGACATAAATAGCACAGGAAAAGAAATAACATTCTTTGGTCAAAACTATAACGACTTCCCAATAGTTTATCTAAAAGATAATCAAAAGAACCATAAGATATACCAAGCAAAAGATAAAACCAACTTAGCACTTGGAGAAATGAATACTTGGGACTTCAGCTTCAAAGGAACAAAAATCAATGGACGCTACTACCTACCTCAAGACTTTGATTCACAAAAGAAATACCCAATGATTGTATATTATTATGCAGGAACAAGCCCAACAGATAGAAGCTTTGAAATGCGTTATTCAGCATACCTCTACACAGCTCAAGGCTATGTAGTATATGTTTTAAACCCAAGTGGAACAACAGGCTGGGGACAAGAATTTGCCTCACGCCACGTAAACGCATGGGGAGAAAGAACAGCAGACGAAATAATCTACGGAGTAAAAGAATTCACAAAACAACATTCATTCGTAGATGCAACAAAAATTGGATGTATGGGAGCAAGCTATGGAGGATTTATGACACAGCTCTTACAAACCAAAACCGACATATTCGCTTGTGCAATATCACACGCAGGCATATCCGACATAACATCCTATTGGGGTGAAGGCTACTGGGGTTATTCCTACTCATCAGGAGCAACAGCAAACTCCTACCCTTGGAATAGAAGAGATATCTATGTTGACAGAAGTCCCTTATTCAATGCAGATAAAATCAATACCCCTATATTATTATTACACGGAGATGCTGACACTAATGTTCCAATAGGAGAAAGTATTCAAATGTATAACGCCTTAAAGATATTAGGAAAGGATGTAGAGTTTATAACCGTAAAAGGAGAAAACCACGGCATAGTTGACTACGAAAAAAGATTAAAATGGAATAATACCATCTACGCCTATTTCGCAAAATACCTAAAATCACAAGACTCTTGGTGGAATGCAATGTATCCAAAAACTCAGCTATAAAAGGTATAAACTAAAAAGTAATAAACAGCCTTAAAACACAAACTATTGATTGTAGAGACGCCAATTTGGGCGTCTCTAATTGTTTTACTGAGCTTCTTTATTTGTTTAATACAATTATTTATAAATAAATTGTATTTTTGTTGTGTGATTATCAACAAGAGAATTAAAATTATAATTCATGAAAAACAATAAAGCCATAAGTCAATTATTAAAAGCGCTAGAAATAACCATAGAGGATGATAATATAATCATAAGTTGCGATGATTCAGCATTAAGAGATGCATATTATAAACTTAAAGATGAAGACCATTCTATTACAGAGGAGTTCTACATATTTGTCCGCAATGAATTTCTAAACTACCTTTCCCAGCAATTAGAACCATTTATTCAATTTGCATTTTCCTGCCCAGAAAACATCGTATGTGACTCATATAGGCATTGTGAAAGAGGAAACAAAAACGATGAGGGAGAGCAGTTTTGGCCTTACATACAAAGTGATATAGAAATGTTTCAATATGTATATAGTGATTATGTTGAAAAAGAAGAGAAACTATCCATCATACACACTCCAAACCAACCACTTAAGCTCAAATTCATTCATAATCACACTCCCAATGAAAACAAATACACAAAGAAAGATTTCACTGAATTTGAAATCATAGCTTATGAAATACTTCAAAGAGACAAGAAACGTAATGAAGATTATATAGAAATGTTAGACAATACCAGTAGTGAAAAAGACCCAGTTCTTTTGTTTAGAACAGAGGCGAAGAATTATTACAAACAATCAGAATAGATAGTATATCAA
>JAGNRX010000076.1 GCA_017988355.1 Bacteroidales bacterium
ATCCTATACATATTTGCAGAAGGTCCTCCCAAATCACTTAGATAACCTTTAAAGTCTGGGTCTTTTGAAATAGTATCTATTTCTTTTAGGATAGATGTTTCACTTCTGGAGATTATCTGTTTTCCTTGGTGAGATGCAATTGTGCAGAAAGAACATCCGCCAAAGCATCCTCTATGAATATTTACAGAAAACTTAATCATTTCAAGAGCTGGAACCTTACCTCTTTTCAAATATTTTGGATGAGGATTTCTTTCATAAGGTAGTTCAAAAGATTTGTCTAAATCCTCTGAGCTAAAATTTGGATCAAAAGGATTAACAACAACATAGTCCTGGCCATGTTTTTGAACAAGTCTTTCTCCAATAATCTTATTAGAAGTTGTTTCAATTTGAAGAATAGATTTTGCTTGTTTTTGCTTACTTGTCAAGCATTCATCATAGGAGGGAAGCTCAATTGTATCCCACCTCTCATCTTTTTCAACTTCTTTTGTTAGATAAGCTATCTGATTAATATTAGTAATATCTTTTATCTTCTTACCTTCTTTAAGCTGTCTTGCAATCTCAACAATTATCTTTTCTCCCATTCCATAAACCAATATATCAGCCTTGCTGTCAACAAGGATAGATGGTTTAAGGGTTTCACTCCAATAATCATAATGTGCATTGCGTCTCATCGAGGCTTCAATTCCACCAATAATGATTGGGGTGTCGGGGTAAATCTCTTTAAGGATATTAGAATAAACACTTGTTGCATAGTCTGGACGGTATCCTGCCTCTCCATTAGGAGTGTAGGCATCATCACTTCTTAGCCTTTTGAGGGCAGTGTAGTGATTAACCATTGAGTCCATAACTCCCGAACTAACACCAAAGAAAAGACGAGGCGCACCAAGTTTCTTGAAATCCCTTAGGTCATCTCTCCAATTGGGTTGAGGAATAATTGCAACCCGGTAACCTTCTTTTTCAAGAGTCCTTGCAATTACTGCATGACCAAAGCTCGGGTGGTCAACGTAGGCATCACCACTAATAATGATGATGTCCACATAATCCCACCCAAGATAGTCAATTTCCTTTTTTGTTATCGGAAGAAAAGCCATTTATTCCTCAACAATCATTATGTTGTTAAGAAACTCAACACTCTTATGCATTAGATTAAACATTATTTCATCTTCTTGAACAAAGTTAACATCCTTACGGAATTCTTCAACAAATGATTCTATAACAGGAGATGATTTTAGGCCAGTTTGTTTTTTTCTAAACTCAAGAGCTTGTGCAGCATTAAACAATTCAATTGCAAGAACGCTTTCTGTGTTATTTATAACCTTATAAAGTTTTGTTGCAGCATTTGAGCCAAAAGAAACATGGTCTTCTTGTCCTTGAGAAGAGTCAATTGTGTCAACAGATGCTGGTGTGCATAATTGCTTAGATTGTGAAACGATTGAAGCTTGAGAATATTGAGGAATCATAAATCCTGAATTAAGTCCTGGATTAGCAACTAAGAATGAAGGAAGTTCTCTCTTTCCTCCAATTAGTTGGTATGTTCTTCTTTCAGAAATAGATCCAATTTCTGCAACCGCAATTGCTAAGAAGTCAAGGTTTATTGCAAGAGGTTGTCCGTGGAAATTACCTGCTGAAACAACAACATCTAAATCAGGGAAAACAGTAGGGTTATCAGTTACTGAGTTAATTTCAGTTGTAACAACGCTAGCAACCCAACCAATTGCATCCTTTGAAGCGCCGTGAACCTGAGGAGCACAACGGAAAGAATAAGGGTCTTGAACATGTTGTTTCTTTTGTTTAATTATCTCGCTTCCCTCAAGAAACTCTCTAACATTTATAGCAGTATCTATTTGTCCTTGGTGAGGTCTAACCTCGTGAACAGGAGCAAAGAAAGGTTCTATTCTTCCGTCAAAAGCATCTAATGAAACAGATAAAATAAGGTCAGCAAGGAAAGATAGCTTTTGAGCTTTCAAAACACTCCAAACAGCATAAGCACTCATAAATTGAGTTCCGTTTAGTAGTGCTAATCCTTCTTTTGATTGCAATTCTATTGGTTCAAATCCAAATTTCTTATTTATTTCATCAGCACTATGTCTTGCACCTTCAAAATTAACTTCTCCTAAATTAAGAAGAGGTAAGCACATATGAGCAAGTGGAGCTAAGTCACCTGATGCTCCCATAGATCCTTGTTGGTAAACAACTGGATAAATGCCTTCATTAAAGAAAGCAATCAATCTTTCAACAGTCTTAAGCTGAGCTCCAGAGTGTCCATAAGAAAGCGATTGTATTTTGTTCAATAACATAATGCGAACAATCTCTTCTGGAACCTCATCACCCATACCACAAGCATGAGACATTACTAAGTTCTTTTGTAGTTGGGAAAGTTGCTCCTTGCTAATTGAAATATTACATAAAGAACCAAATCCTGTTGTTACACCATAGATAGGTTCTTTTTCATTTTCAGTCTTATAGTTTAGATATTCTCTACATTTATTTATTCTGCTGATTGCATCTTCCGATAATTCTAATTTCATATTAGAACTTAATATCTTTTCAACTTCTTTAAGTGTTAAATGCTTTGTACTAATTTTGTGTGTAGTCATTATTGTATTTGTTTTTATTTTATTTATTGTTTATTTATCTGTGTCAAACAAGTTTCCCATACCATTCCTATCGATATAGTTCTTGCCTAAATGTTTATAAGCTAATTGAGTTGCTTCTCTTCCTCTTGAAGTTCTCATAAGAAATCCTTCTTGAATTAGAAATGGTTCATAAACCTCTTCAATTGTTCCTGCATCTTCTCCAACTGCTGTTGCGATTGTTGTAATGCCAACAGGTCCTCCCTTAAATTTCTCAATTATTGCAGAAAGTATTCTATTGTCCATCTCGTCCAAACCATGCTTATCAACATTCAGAGCCTTAAGAGCCATTTGTGCAATTGCAATTGTAATATTCCCATCTCCCTTGATTTGAGCAAAATCTCTAACCCTCCTCAAAAGCAAGTTAGCAATACGAGGAGTTCCCCTACTTCTACGAGCAATTTCAAATGAAGCATCATCCTCAATTGGTGTATTAAGTATAGTAGCAGAACGTTTTATTATAAGGTTAAGTGTGTCGTGGTTATAAT
Organism: Bacteroidales bacterium; assembly: GCA_017988355.1. GTDB lineage: Bacteria > Bacteroidota > Bacteroidia > Bacteroidales > P3 > UBA10566. The sequence goes on from JAGNRX010000076.1 coordinate 3,122, forward strand.
ATTGAAGGCGTGAAGTAATGCCAAACCTTGACCTAAGAGGAGCTGTTAGAAGTCCAGAACGTGTTGTTGCACCAATTAGAGTGAAAGGATTAAGAGCAATTTGCACACTTCTTGCATTTGGACCCGATTCAATTAAGATATCAATTTTATAATCCTCCATTGCAGAATATAGATACTCCTCAACAACTGGACTCAAACGATGAATTTCGTCAATAAAAAGAACATCATTTTCTTCTAAATTAGTTAAAATTCCAGCCAATTCACCAGGTTTTTCCAATACAGGACCAGAAGTTAGTTTTAAATTAACACCAAGTTCATTTGCAATTATGTAGGAAAGGGTTGTTTTACCTAAGCCAGGAGGGCCGTGAAGCAGGACATGATCCAAACTTTCACCTCTTTCTTTTGTTGCCTGAACGAATATTTTTAGGTTATCAATAATTTGTGGTTGCCCAACAAAACTATCGAAACGTAAAGGTCTTAGAGCTCTTTCAAAGTCTTTCTCAGTGTTATTTAATCTTTCCGAATTCGGATCTAAATTTTCGTTCATATTAAATAAGTAGTAAATAATTTGCATTTAATGACAACAATACTTATATTTGCCAAATATTAATTAGGTTAATTATATCTGCAAAAGTAATAATTTTCTAAGTTAAGCAGGCAATAAATTTGATTATTAATTTAAAACTTAAATATTATGATGTCTCAAATAATAGTTGGAATAGACTTTTCTAACTCTTCAATGGTTGCTTTAAGACTTGCGGTTGACATTGCTAATAGAACAGGAGCTGACATTCTATTGGCTTGGGTGGAAAACAAAGAAATAGATATAGAAGAAGCTCAAAAAGAACTTCACGAAATTGCCTTATCCTACACTCCAAAACTTAATGGAAAGAAGATTTCTTACATAGTTTGCAAAGGTAGAGTTTATCAAGCTATGGCTAATTTGGCTAAGAGTGAGAATCCAGACCTAATCGTTATTGGAGCACATGGTAGAGGTGGCTTTGATGAAAAATATGCAGGGCAAAATACTTTTAAAATAGTAACCGAATGTGAAACACCTGTCTTAATAATTAGAGAAACATTTAATTTTGACAAGCATCTTGAGAAAATAATCCTTCCAATCGACTCCTCAAGAGACACAAGACAAAAGGTGCCTTGGACAATTGAATTTGCCAAGATGTTCCCTAAGTCTCATATCTGTGTTCTTGGAGTTCAAACAACAAGAGTTCAAACAGTAAGAAATGAGGTTGTAGGTTATGTTAAGAGTGTTGAAACGTTCCTAACCAAGCATGAGCTACCACATACCGTAGAATATGTAGATGCAGAAAACAATACAACATCTATAATTGAATATGCAAAGAATATGAATGCAGACTTAATTGTTGTTATGACAGAACAAGAAAAGACCATTTCCAATATGCTTTTCTTAGGACCATATTCTCAACAAATGATTAACCTATCACCATTACCAGTCCTAATTGTTCCAGCTGTTCAGCTTCATGGTGCAGCAAAATAAAAACGATTAAGTAAATAATGAAAAGACTAATAATATTCTCCATCCTATTCATAGGTGCTTTCTCTTCAATTGCACAAGTTGAAGTTATAGCAGATGGAAGACTACAAACAATATTAGAACAACATATCACCTTTAACGAAATAGCAAGAACATCACCTGGATTCAGAATTAAAGTAGGAGTATTTACTGGACCTGGTTCAAAGCAAAGTGCTTTTGATTTAAGAGATGAAATTGCAAATAACTTTCCAGACTTAAGAGCTTATGTCTTTTTTGAAGAGCCAAACTTCACCGTAAAATGTGGAGACTACACTTCAAAACTTAGTGCCTATGGGTTATATATTAAACTTAAAGAATTATACCCAAGCTCAGTCATAATAAGAGATTATATTAATTTCCCAGTACTTTCAAAGGATGATTTAGTCATTCCAGAATACTATGAGGAAGAATCAGAATAACATTTAATAATTAAAAATTCAAGATGAATAATATCAAAAACTACATCCAAGAAAACAAAGAAAGGTTCTTAGAAGAACTTTTTGAACTAATAAGAATACCTTCAATCTCTTCAATCGAGTCACATAAAGACGACATGATAAGATGTGCAGAACAGTGGAAGAAATTCATACTTGCAGCAGGAGCAGATAAGTGTGAGGTAATGCCTTCTCAAGGAAACCCTGTTGTTTATGCAGAAAAGATAATAGACCCTAAGCTAAAAACAATAATGATTTATGGTCATTATGATGTTATGCCAGTAGATCCATTGGAATTATGGGACACTAATCCATTTGAACCAGTAATTAAAGACGGTAAGATATGGGCAAGAGGAGCAGATGACGACAAAGGACAATCTTTTATGCACGCAAAAGCATTTGAATACTTAGTTAAAACCAACCAATTGCCTTGCAACGTTAAGTTTATGTTGGAAGGCGAAGAAGAAGTAGGCTCACCATCACTTTATCCTTTCTGTGAAGAGCATAAAGAACTACTTCAAGCAGATATAATTCTTGTTTCCGACACAGGAATGATATCACCTGACACCCCATCAATCACAACAGGACTTAGAGGACTTGGATATGTTGAAGTGAAAGTAACAGGCCCAAACAGAGACTTGCATTCTGGACTTTACGGAGGAGCAGTTGCAAACCCAATCAACATACTTTGCGAAATGATAACCAAGCTTTCTGATGAGAATAACCATATAACAGTACCTGGATTCTACAAAGAAGTAGTTTTTGTAACAGACGAAGAAAGGGAACTAATGTCAAAGGCACCTTATAATGAAGAAGAATATAAGAAAGAGATAGATGTAGAGGAGCTACATGGCGAAAAAGGATATTCAACCATTGAAAGAACAGGTATTCGTCCATCATTAGACGTTTGCGGAATATGGGGA
>JAGNRX010000077.1 GCA_017988355.1 Bacteroidales bacterium
GATGTTTCTGCCCAATGCCAAAAGGAGCTTTCTACACAATGATTGAAATGCCAATTGATGATAGCGATAAGTTCTGCCAATGGTTATTAGAAGACTTTAACCTAAATGGTGAAACAGTAATGTTAGCTCCAGCAACAGGATTCTATTCAGAGCCTGAAAAAGGAAGAACACAAGCTCGTATAACTTATTGCTTAAAGATAGAAGATATTAAAGCAGCAGCTAAATGTCTTGAAGCAGCATTGAAAGTTTACCCAGGAAGAACAAAATAAGAGAAAGTAGATAAGAGATTATACTTTCTAATAAATAAAAAATGCCATTCATTAATTTGAATGGCATTTTTTTGTTTAAGAATTTCTTATCTTAAAACTGTATCCTATTATCTTACTAGAACAATCCTATAATGTTTCCGTCATCATCAATATCAATACTCTCCGATGAAGGAACTTCTGGAAGCCCTGGCATCAACATCATACTACCTGATATTGGAATAATAAATCCTGCTCCTGATGAAAGTTCAACTTCTCTTACCTTAAAAGTAAAGTTCTCAGGTCTTCCTCTTAGTGCTGGATTATCAGAAATAGATTTTTGAGTCTTAGCAATACAAATAGGAAGATTAGCAAGTCCAATATCTTCAATTCTAGCAATATCTGAAGATGCTCTTGTTGAAAACTCAACCTTCTTTGCACCATAAAGATTCATCGCAATCTTAGTAATCTTATCCTCAATTGAATCTTCTTTATCGTACATAAACTTAATCTCTGTCTTTTCTTCAACAAGTTTTTCTATTTCTTTTGCAAGTTCAATTGCACCATCTCCTCCCTTTGCCCAAACCTCACAAGTAAAAGCTTTAGCTCCTAAGTCTTCACAAGCTTTCTTCACAAAGTCAATCTCTTCTTGAGAGTCATCCACAAACTTATTGATAGCTATAACAGGAGTTATTCCAAACAACTTAACATTCTCAATATGTTTTTCTAAGTTCTCAAATCCTTTTCTAACAGCATCAAGATTAACCTTGCCTATATCCTTAACTCCAACCCCACCATGGTAGCGTAATGCTTTAATGGTTGCAACAATAACAATTGCATTAGGTCTTAGTCCAGACTCTCTACACTTAATATCAATAAACTTTTCTGCTCCAAGGTCTGCAGCAAAACCAGCCTCGGTAACAACAATATCAGAAAGGCTCATACCCATCTTTGTTCCAAGAATAGTATTTGTTCCTTGAGCAATGTTTGCAAAAGGTCCACCATGAATAATAGCAGGAGTTCCTTCTGTTGTCTGAACAAGATTAGGCTTAATTGCATCTTTCAAAAGAGCAGCCATAGCACCATGAGCTTTTAAATCTCTTGCAAAAACAGGTTTCTTATCATAAGTATATCCAACAAGAATATTCCCTAATCTTTCTTTCAAGTCCTTAATGCTAGAGCTCATACAAAGAATAGCCATAACCTCAGAAGCAGCAGTAATCTTAAACCCAGTCTCACGAGGGATACCATTAGCAGTACCACCCAAACCAATAACCATATTTCTGAGCGACCTATCATTCATATCCATCACTCTTGACCAAGTAATAGACCTTGTATCAAGTCCTACACAGTTCTTTTTGTTTTGAATATTATTATCAATAATAGCAGCCAGAAGGTTATGAGCTTTTTCAATTGCTCCAAAGTCACCAGTAAAGTGAAGGTTAATATCTTCCATAGGAACAACCTGCGCATGTCCTCCACCTGTTGCACCACCTTTCATTCCAAAGACAGGTCCCAAAGACGGTTCCCTAAGAACAACCATTGCCTTCATTCCTATCTTATTAAGAGCTTGAGAAAGCCCAATTGAAATAGTTGTCTTTCCTTCACCAGCAGGCGTTGGAGTCATAGCAGTAACCAAAACTAATTTTGATTTCTTTACCTTCTCTTCATCAATTAATTTAAGAGGAAGTTTAGCCTTATACTTTCCGTAATATTCAATATCATCCTTGCAAATATCAAGCTTAGCAGCCATATCTCTTATATGTAGCATCTTGTACTCGTGAGCAATTTCTAAATCTGTTTTCATATATATATTATTTTTAAATTATTATATTCTATACCATATTAACTATAAAACGCTCTTATTATTTTGTTTAAGAGAAAACAAACTTTATAATACTGACCCCTTTACTTGATTCTCTCGAATTGTTTCTTGATAATGCTGACTTCCTTTCTTTATAATGCTGAATGTGTAATGCCATTCCAGCTTAACAGAATGCCATTACAGTACTAGTCTAATGCCATTCTGTCCTCGTGGAATGCCATTACACCTCCACCTTTCCTTTGTAATCAATCCGCCTTTACTTGATAATAATTCAATAAAACGAGATAATACATCAAGCATTCCTTAATCTCCTTTGCTTTGAAGCAAATAAGACTAAGAATAAAATGACATTTTTTAACTTTTAATTATGTTATATCATTTCTTTTGTCTTTCTTTGCAGTATTGGAAATAATAAAGTTATTAACGAAAAAGCAAAACACTATGACAAAAAAAGACTTTCTTTCAAAAGCATTAATGTTATTATTGCTTGCCGTTTTTTCATCCTCTCTTTATAGTTGTAAAGATAGTGAGGAAGATATAATAACCTATTATGATACTTATATCGAAGGTTATATTAAAGATTATCATACCGGAGAGCCAGTTGCTGGAGTTGTTTTTGATGCAGATTATTTTGATAATTCAAATGGAATCTTTGGGACAGACCCTTTAAAAGTGAAGAACATTGCTGTATCTAACTCTCAGGGATATTACAAAATAAAAATTCCTAAACATGGAGAATTGGGGAGTAGAACCACGTCTGTTGATTTCACTGGACTAAGAGTTTTTCCAAAATCAACATCAGATTATAGTTTTGAGTTTGGAACCTTTGTTTATAAAACAGATAGCGTTAATATAATAAGCAAAACAGTAGATATTTCTCCTATTACTTATGGATATTTAAAGGTAATACTTCAAAAAACAAGTAGTGATAATTGGGGTTTTTGGGATTATCCAACCTCAACATACGAGAGACCGTGCTATAAAGAAAGATTAATTACAAAAGGTGATTATAATGATTCTTTAAAATATTTTTTATTTAAGGTTGTTGCTCTTAATGGTTCGATAAATTGTGGGAATAATCCTACAATATATAGGAATTACATCATAGATAATCCAAGAGATACAGTTACCATTCATGTAGATATAGAATAATAAATTCACAATATTTATGAAAAACAAGATTATTAAATTATCAATACTTATTTTACTTGGTTTTGTAGTTCCCATTAATTCATATTCTCAAGTCAATATGGAGAAATTTATTGAGTTTAAATGTGATATAAATGCAAATTTTTCTGTTGCCCTTGCTGCTGATTCTTCAAATACAAAGGCAATGATAAAGAATGGGTTGTTTGAAAAAATAGTAAATATTCAGATTGGATTATTTAGTTCCCCAACTTATAATGGAAATACCAAAGATACAATTATAAGAATATATGGTAATGTAACTAAGATTGACTTTAGATGTTCTGATGGTACTGGTTATATAAGAGGTTTTAATATAGATAGTAATTCTTATTTAACTCAAATATGGGCATATAACTTAGTATATAAAAATGTTTCTTTTAATACTCCTAATAATTTGCAAGCTCTATATATCCAACACAGCAGTATAGAAAGTATTGATGTTCGCAATTTGGAAAACTTAATACTTTTTGGTGTTATAGGAAATGAAGAATTAACCAAACTTGATTTAAGAGAACTGACAAGATTAAAAATCTTAATGTTTCAAAATACTGGAGTATCAGATATTAATATTAATGGATTAAATGATTTAACAGACATAGATTGCTATAATACTAATCTATCAACTATGGGCTATGATTCTCTATTCTGTGCTTTGCCTGAGTGTTCGGACAGCCTTGCAGGAATGATTGTTGTTATACAAGATACAGTTTATTCAGATGTTTCTACCTATATGGCATCAAACTCACAGAATTTAATATCTAAGAATTGGTTTCCTACGGATAGAAATTATAAATTAATGCCTCCATCTTACGGAACGTTTGATTGTAGCTCAATTGGGATAGATGATATTGAAGTAGATATTGTTGAAGCAAAGGTTTATCCTAATCCTGCAAATAATAATTTAACTGTGGAGACGAATAAAGAAAACATTCAAACGCTTGAAGTTTATGATGCTTTAGGCAGAAGGGTTATTTCTAAAACTCCTAAACAAAAGAGTATAAATCTTGATGTTTCTAATCTTGAAAGAGGAATGTATATCCTTAAAATCCAAACTGAAAAAGGGATTGGAACTTATAAAGTGATAAAAGATTAATTACTTCATATTATATATATTCCCAAGAACTTTTAAGGCATCGGATACGGATTTGATTGGGGATATTCTTAGGGAGAGTTTTTCGCCTACTTCTTTTAATTGGGTATTTGTTGGATAGGATTGAACGTAGGTTAGGACGTTGCCAAAAACTTCTGAATTGTAAAACTCTGAATCTTTTTCAACTCCAAAGGTGGCAATCATCCTATTGCTTTTTAGGACAAGCTTTTCAAGACCAATCTTTCTTGCAAGTTGTCTTAGTTTAATTGTATCAATTAGTTCTAAGGTTTGCTTTGGGATTTTGCCGAAGCGGTCTTTTAGTTGCCCTCTAAACTCTTCTAATTCTTTATCGGTTGCTAAGCTATCAAGTTCTTTGTATAGGTTAAGTCTTTCTGCAATATTGGTAATATATTGGTCGGGAATTAAGATTTCTAGGTCGGTTTCTATATTGCATTCCCTTGTATAATAGCCTCCGTCAAGCAATCTCTTTTCTGCTTCTTGCTCTTGGTAAAGTTCTTTAAAGTCTGTTTGTTTTAACTCTTCAATTGCTTCATTTAATATCTTATGATACATATCAAAACCTATCTCAGAAATAAAACCAGACTGCTCTCCTCCAAGGATATTCCCTGCTCCTCTTATGTCAAGGTCTCTCATTGCAATGGAAAACCCAGAACCTATATTGGAGAAGTCCTCAATTGCTTGTAGTCTTTTGCGTGCTTCTTCGGTCAATATGTTTAAGGACGGAGTTAGTAAGTAACAATAGGCTTTCTTATTGCTTCTTCCCACTCTACCTCTTAGCTGGTGTAGGTCGGAAAGCCCATAGTTTTGTGCATCATTAATGATTATGGTATTGGCATTGGGTATATCTAATCCGTTTTCTACAATTGTGGTTGAAACTAAGACGTCAAAATCTCCTTCAATAAAGCTATACATTACCTCTTCTAGCTTTTCGCCCTTCATTTGACCATGCCCAATAATTACCTTAGCATCTGGAACAAGTCTTTTTATCATTCCTGCCATCTCTTCTATGTTCTGCACCCTATTATGAACAAAATAAACCTGCCCACCTCTTGAAACCTCAAACAAAATCGCATCTCTAATTGTCTCTTCTTCAAAATTACAGACCTTTGTTTGTACTGGCTGACGATTGGGTGGGGGAGTATTAATAATAGAAAGGTCTCTTGCTCCCATAAGTGAGAATTGTAGGGTACGAGGGATTGGAGTTGCTGTTAGGGTTAGGGAATCTATATTTATTTTTAGGTTCTTTAGCTTTTCTTTCATTGCAACCCCAAACTTATGTTCCTCATCAATAATAAATAGTCCTAAGTCTTTAAACTCTATTTCCTTACTTAGGAGTTTATGAGTGCCAATTAGGATATCTATCTTACCTGCCCTAAGGTCTGCAATTATCTGATTCTTTTCTTTTGTTGTGCGAAAACGATTAATATAATCAACCCTACAAGGCATATTCTCTAATCTTTCGGAAAATGTTTTGAAGTGTTGGTAAGCTAAAATGGTTGTTGGAACTAAGACTGCAACTTGTTTACTATCGGCAACTGCCTTAAAGGCTGCCCTAATTGCAATCTCTGTTTTGCCAAATCCAACATCGCCACAAACCAATCTATCCATTGGAATACGGCTTTCCATATCTCGCTTAATA
>JAGNRX010000078.1 GCA_017988355.1 Bacteroidales bacterium
ATCTTTCATACCAAATGATGCACATCTTTCGGGGTGAAAGATGTGCATCATTTTATTTTAAGGAAATTTAAGAGGGAGTTTTGATTTAAAATATCCAAGACCTTAATCCTATCAATTTTATAATGCAAATATACGAATAATTTCTGAATTAATCAATGGTTTTCTTTAGTATTTTACTAAATAATGAAGTCCTACGCTTTCTTTTCTTGCTCCTGCCATCTTAATTATTAGATAGCAGTTGGCAATAAGGTTTCTTAGTTCACATAGTTCAGGGGTTAGAACGGAGCGATTATAGAGTTCTTCCGTTTCTCTGAATATTAGACCTACTCTTTCAAGGGCTCTTTGTAGGCGAAGTTCAGAGCGGACAATTCCTACGTAGTTTGACATTATTTGTTGTACTTCTTTGGCTGACTGAGATATAAGAACCATTTCTTCATTTAAGACCATTCCTTCTGCATTCCAGTTTGGAACTTCTTTTTTGAATGATATTTTTTTGAGTTTCTCTATGCTGTCAACTGCTGCTCTATGAGAGAAAACAATTGCTTCAAGAAGAGAGTTGGAGGCTAAGCGATTTGCTCCGTGCAGTCCTGTGCAGGCACATTCTCCTGAGGCATAAAGGTTCTTAACTGTTGCTCTTGCAAATTCATCAACCACAATCCCTCCGCAGGTGTAGTGAGCGGCTGGAACAACTGGTATCATGTCTTTTGTTATATTTACTCCTATCTCTAAGCATTTGGCATAGATATTAGGGAAGTGGGTCATAATAATTGATTTCTCAATCTTCCTGCAATCTAAGTAAACATGGTCTTCTCCACGCACCTTCATTTCATTGTCAATTGCTCTTGCTACAATATCTCTTGGGGCTAAGGATTCTCTTTTGTCGTATTTCTCCATAAATGTTTCTCCATCTATGGTTTTAAGCACTCCTCCTGCTCCTCGCATTGCTTCTGTTATTAGGAAAGATGGCTTTTCTGCTGGGTTATATAGCGATGTTGGATGAAATTGTACAAACTCCATATTGGCAAGTCTCCCTTTTGCTCTATGAACCATTGCTTGCCCATCTCCGGTTGCAATGACTGGGTTGGTGGTTGTGCTATATACATTTCCATTTCCTCCAGTTGCTAACAGGGTTATTTTAGCTAAATATGTGTCTATTGATTTGTCAGTTTGGTTTAAAACGTATGCTCCATAACATTCAACACCTGAGTGATGGCGTGTAACAACTTCTCCAAGGTGGTGCTGAGTTATTAGATCAACTGCGTATTGATTTTCTTTTATTGTTATGTTTGGGTGTTGTTTTGCACTTTCAAGCAAGGCTCTTTCTATCTCATAGCCCGTCTTATCTTGGTGGTGGAGTATTCTATATTCAGAATGTCCCCCCTCGCGTGCAAGGTCGAAAACTCCTAAGGCAGTCTTGTCGAAATTTGTGCCCCATCCAATAAGTTCTTCAACTCTTTCTGTGCTTTCGGTGATTGTTATCCTAACAGCTTTCTCATCACAAAGTCCTGCCCCTGCAATAAGTGTGTCTTGGATATGTTTATCGTAGCTATCAGGAGAATACATTACGGCTGCAATTCCTCCTTGAGCATATTTTGTTGAAGATTCGGATGCGTCATCTTTTGTAAGAATACATACTTTCCCATGCTCGGCTACTTTCAATGCATAACTAAGTCCAGCTATGCCTGAACCTAATACAAGAAAATCAACTTCAAATCTCATATTTTAACCATTTAATGCTTCTGCACCTGAACTAATTTCTATAATTTCGTTTGTAATTGCAGCTTGTCTTGCCTTATTATAGGATAATTTAAGTTCTTTTAATAGACTTTGAGCGTTGTCGGTTGCCTTGTGCATTGCTGTCATTCTGGCTCCGTGTTCTGCTGCAAAGCTATCTAACATGCAACGGAACATTTGTATTTTTAGGGCTTGGGGAATAATGTTTTCTATAATTTCTTCTCTTGAGGGTTCAAAGATATAGTTCTTATTTATTGCCTGTTCTTGATCATCGTTAAGTGAACCTAAGGGTAGGAATTCTTCTCTTGAGATAATTTGGGTTGTAGCGTTCTTAAACTTATTGTATATGATTTCAACCTTATCGTATTTCCCTTTTACAAAGAGTTGCATCACCTCTTCGGTTATTTTAGTTACTTTTTCAAATGTAAGTTCATCCCAAATAGAGTCTTGTGTTTTGATAAGGTCACATCCGTTTAGTTTTCTAAAGTGTTCAGAGGATTTTTTGCCAAAGCTCATAAGGTCAACCTTGATGTATTTGTCTTGATTGGAAAACTCACCTATCCTTTTTTTCACTTCTTTTATTATGTTGGCATTGAATCCACCACATAATCCTTTGTTGGATGTTAGAACAATTAAAAGAACATTATCAGTTTCAGAATTTCTTCCATAAGGGCTTTCCATTAACTCTACGTTGTCTTCCATTATATTGGAGATGACTTTAGAGAGAAGCTTTGAGTATGGTCTTAGAGCAATAACAGCATTTTGAGCTCGGCGGAGTTTTGATGCAGACACCATCTTCATTGCTGATGTTATCTGCATTGTTGATCCAACGGATGTTATTCTACTTCTTACCTCTTTTAAATTTGCCATTACTTAGTATATTTAGCCGCTTTATCTTGAGCTACTTTCTTTAATTTTTCAATTATCTCATCGTTTAATAATCCTTGACGAAGTTGTTCTAATGTTTCTTTATGATTATTTTCTAATGTAAATAGGTAATCGGCTTCAAAGTCGTGAATTTTATTTACTGGAATATCTAATAGCCATCCTTTAACTCCACAACAAATGATTGCGATTTGGTGTTCAACCTTCATTGGAGAATATTGTTTTTGTTTCAATATCTCAACATTTCGCTTACCTTTTTCAATAATAAACTTAGTTGAAGCATCAAGGTCAGAAGAGAACTTCGAGAAAGCTTCCAATTCACGATACTGTGCTTGGTCAAGCTTAAGAGTTCCTGCAATTTTCTTCATCGATTTAATTTGAGCATTACCTCCAACACGTGATACAGAAATACCAACGTTGATAGCTGGTCTAACACCTGCATTAAATAGGTTTCCTTCTAAGAATATCTGTCCATCGGTAATGGAAATAACGTTTGTCGGTATATATGCTGAAACGTCACCTGCTTGAGTTTCAATTATAGGAAGAGCAGTTAGTGAACCACCTCCTTTAACCTTGTCTTTCAAACATTCTGGTAAATCGTTCATGTTTTTTGCAACAGAATCTTCTTTAATTATTTTTGCAGCTCTTTCCAATAATCTTGAGTGAAGATAGAAAACATCTCCTGGATAAGCTTCCCTACCTGGTGGGCGGCGAAGTAATAGAGACACTTCACGATAGGCAACAGCTTGTTTTGAAAGGTCATCATAAACCACTAAAGCATTTCTGCCTGTGTCGCGGAAGAACTCACCTATGGAAGCTCCTGCAAATGGTGCATAGAATTGAAGAGCAGCAGAGTCGGAAGCAGTGGCTGCAACAATAATAGTATATTCCATAGCTCCCTTTTCTTCAAGAGTTTTAAGAATATTTGCAATTGTAGAGCCTTTTTGACCACATGCAACATAAATACAATATACTGGTTCCCCTTTATCGAAGAATTCTCTTTGGTTTATTATTGTATCTATTGCAATTGCTGTTTTTCCAGTTTGACGGTCGCCAATAATTAACTCTCTTTGTCCTCTTCCAATCGGAATCATTGAGTCAATTGCTTTAAGACCTGTTTGTAGGGGTTCAACAACTGGCTGGCGGAAAATTACTCCTGGGGACTTTCTTTCAAGTGGCATCTCAAATAGCTCTCCTTCAATTTTCCCCTTACCATCAATTGGTTCCCCAACAGTGTTGATAACTCGACCAACTAAACCTTCTCCAACATTTATGGATGCAATCTTATCTGTACGTTTAACAATGTCACCTTCATTAATATTATTAGTTTCTCCCAAAATAACAACCCCAACATTATCTTGCTCTAAGTTTAGAACAATACCTTTGACGTCATTTTCAAATAAAACTAACTCTCCACTTTGTGCATTATTTAGTCCATAAATACGAGCAATACCATCTCCAACAGTTAGAACAGTTCCAACTTCCTCTAATGAGGCTTCAAGGTTTGTGTCAGATAATTGATTACGTAAAATAGCTGTAACCTCTGAAGGTTTAATATCTACCATATTTCTTTATTATTAAAATCCCTTTTCGTATAAATTCTTTGCAAATGACTTCTTCAATTGAATTAATTGATTTGAAACCGATGCATCATATACCTTGTCATCAATAAGTATTTTGAAACCACCTAAAACAGAATGGTCAATCTTTTCAACTAATTCAATTTTACAATCAAATTGTTTTTCTAAGATTTTGATTATTTTATCTCTTATCTCTTTTTCCATAGGGCTTGCAACAATTAGAGTTGCTACTTTAATCCCTTTATGTTCATTGTAAAAATCGAGAAAAGCCTCAGCAATCTCTTTTAGGAACACTACTCTTCGTTTAGTAACCAATAAAGTTACAAAGTTGAGGGATAGTTTTTCTATCCTTGATTCAAACAATTCCTTAACAATACCCTTTTTACTACCAATATTGATATTAGGATTACGCATAATAGCACTTAGTACTTTATTGTCCTTACAGACATTTTTCACCAATACCATATCGTCATTCACCTTTTCTAAAATATCCATCTCTAATGATAAATCGAAAAGGGAACGTGCGTAGCGAGAAGAAATGATGCTTGAGGTCATAATAATATCTTAATTAAAATTGAAGTCCGATACTCTTTTCTCAATGATTCTTGTCTTATTCTCATTGTCAACCAGCTCTTCTTCCAATATTTTTGTCGCAATATCAATTGAGAAGCTTGCAATTTGATTTTTAAGTTCTGTTAGAGCTTGAAGTTTTTCATAGTTAATGCTCTCGCGAGCTGATGCAATAATTCTTTGAGCCTCTTCATGAGCTTTCAAACGAGCCTCTTCCTTTTGGGTTTCGCCTAATAAACGAGCCTCCTTTAAGATATCATCTCTTTCTTCCATAGCTTGTTTCAAAAGAACATCATTATTAAATTTAAGTTGTTCCATTTCGTCACGAGCTTTTTGAGCTTCATTTAGAGAGTTTTGGATAAGAGTTTCTCTTTCTGCTATCATTTTAGTAATAACAGGCCATCCAAATTTCCCTAATATAAACAATAGTAAAAGGAAAATTAAGGTCATCCAAAAAATTAATCCCAATTGCGGAGTAATCAGTTCCATAAAAAATCAAATTAAATTTAATAATATACTCTCTATAAAATAGAAGAGCTAATTATTTCATAAATACAACTAATAAACAAGTAACAATTGCAAATAATGAAGCACCTTCAATCAAAGCAGCAGAAACAATCATATTTGAACGGATTTCTCCAGAAGCCTCAGGTTGGCGAGCAATAGCTTCCATTGCAGAACTTCCAATTTTTCCAATTCCAATGCCAGCTCCAATAGCAGACATTCCAGCTCCAATAGCAGCTAAACCATATGCCCAAGGACTTAAACTTGCAACAGCTTGTAATAATACATTTAATTCAGTCATAATTAAATAGTTTTTTTCAATAATTAATGTAATAAAAATTTATCTCTTTCGTATTCTCGAAAAATAGAATGGACAAAATTATACAAAATTTCACTACTTATCCAATTATTTTGATAAAATTAACAGTAAAATATTACAAATAGCGAATAATTAGACTAGTAACAAGATTTGAAATATTCAAAATTCATTTTTTAATGAAAAATTTTGCTATTGAAAGAAAAAGAAATATCTTTGCAACTCAAAATTTCTTAGAAGTAAGAATGTCTTTGTAGCTCAGTTGGTAGAGCAATTGACTCTTAATCAATGGGTCCGGGGTTCGAGTCCCCGCGAGGACACAATCTTAATTTAATAAGTTAATCGAAGGACTGCATTTAT